>JAJXYA010000109.1 GCA_021780795.1 Bacillota bacterium
ACAAGCATCTCTTGGTACTCGAGTAATAACTGCTCAAGAAGCTAAATGGGAATTAGTAAGAAATAATGCTAAACTCGTTGCCTTAGAAAATATTGTAGGTGAAATAGCATTGGAAGGCGCTCTACCTTATCCGCCAGGAGTATTCTGTGTTGTTCCTGGAGAAGTATGGAGTACAACAGCACAAAAATACTTCACAATATTACAAGATGGAATTAATCAATTTCCTGGTTTTGCTCCAGAAATTCAAGGAGTATACCTAGAAAAAGAAGACGGTCTTGTCAAGGCTTATGGATATGTACTAGATAGAAAATCAATTTAATATTAATTGCTAGCCTATGATATAATCATCAAACTTTTATGATTATATCATAAGCCATCTATTATATAAATAAACTAATGAATGATAAGGGGATTATATTATGGACAAAAAGAAAAATAAGATGAGTGTTCTCCAGCTAACAATGATAACCGCTATAAATATGATGGGTTCGGGGATAATAATGCTTCCTGCTAATTTAGCTCGAGTTGGAACTATGTCAATTCTCTCATGGTTAATTACAGGTATTGGATCAATGGCATTAGCTTATGCCTTTGCACAATCCGGTATGTTTAGTCGCAACTCTGGAGGTATGGGTGGATATTCAGAATATTCTCATGGAAAATCCGGAAGCTTTATGGCAAACTATTCTTATGGTTCGTCATTAATAATTGCCAATGTAGCAATTGCAATCTCTGCTGTAGGTTACGCCTCAGTACTTTTCGGAGTGAAACTCTCCCCTCTTTCAGTAGGGCTATGTACAATTTTCACTTTATGGTTAGCAACAGCTCTTAATTTTGGAGGAGCAAGGATTACTGGGAAAATCAGTTCATTTACTGTATGGGGTGTAATCATTCCTGTATTAGCTATGTCTACTTTAGGGTGGTTTTGGTTTAGTGGGCATTTATATGCAACTTCATGGAATCCTAATAAATTGCCATTTTTCAGTGCTGTAGGAAAATCCATTTCAATAACTTTATGGGCATTCTTAGGACTTGAATCTGCTTCTGCAAATATGGATGCAGTAGACAATCCAAAGAAAAATGTTCCTATCGCATGTTTAGGCGGAACTATTGGTGCCGCAATAATATATATTGTTTCAACAAACGTTATTGCTGGTATCGTTCCAAATGCAGATTTATTAAATACAAATGCACCTTTTGGGTTAGCATTTTCTACTATGCTTGGTCCAGTGGCTGGAAAGATTGTTATGGGTATGATGATTATGTCATGCTTTGGTTCTCTCCTTGGATGGCAATTTACTATTGCAGGAGTATTTAAAAGTTCTGCAGTTGAAGGATATTTCCCTAAAATATTTGGTAAAGTTACAAAAACTGGAACTCCAATTTGGGGAATGGTTGTTATTACCGTTGTTCAATCTCTACTTGCACTAATGACAATTAACCCAAGTTTATCTGGCCAATTCAATGTACTCGTAAACTTGGCAGTTGTTACAAATGTTATTCCATACTTGTTATCTATGGCATCAGTTAATGTAATACTAAAATCAGAAAACGTACCTGATAAGCAAATAAAGAGAACTACTTTTGTTGCCTTAATAGCTTCACTTTATAGTTTATATGCTCTTTACTCTTCAGGGCTAGAACCAATGTTTTATGGTTCTATAGTAACCTTTGCTGGATGGACATTATATGGTTTTGTTTCATACCGTTTCGATGTAAAGAAAGAGGATGAGGTTGAAAAACTAGTTGCCTAATATAATCCAAAATAATTATACTATACATAATGTGTAATTAAGTTTTAATGGACCATTAATAACTTTGTTTGTAAAGTTATTAATGGTCCATTATTTTTTTCATTTTTTCCAATTTATGACTTCAAGCCTAACCTCTACTCTAATGCCTAAACTCTTTCTGAGGATAATTGAGTGTTATACTTACTTTTTCTTTATTTATCCTTATTAAACATAGCCATTAAATCTCCAAATGGATTATTTATAGGCTCATTTGCTTCTTGCTTCATTTTTTTCATTATGTTTGCTACTTCTTTTTTGTTTACCTTGTCACCTTTACTATCAAATCTTTTATTAAACTGAGCTGCCTTTTCTCTGAAGTTACAGTTAGTATTTATACAAACGTATATTTGACCTTCTCCTTGTCCTCTAAGCTCTAGCTTCTTTTTACATTCTGGACATCTTGCATTTGTAAACTTACTTAAATTTTCTCTATGACCACAAGCTCTATCTTGGCATACATTCATTACACCAAATTTCCCTTTAACTTCTAGCATGTATTTTCCACATTCAGGACATTTTTTGCCTGTAAGATTTTCATGCTTAAACTTATCACTGCTCCCTTTAACTTCTTGAACTAGCTCAGCTGCATATTTTCTCATTTCCTCTGTAAAAATTCTCGGGTCCTTCTTTCCTTTGCTTATAAGATCTAATTCAAGTTCCCATTTCGCAGTCATTAAAGGTGATTTTAATTCCTCTGGTACGAGCTCTATAAGTTGTTTTCCTTTTCCTGTAGGAACTATTTCTTTTCCATTTTTCTCTATATAGAAAACATTATATAACTTTTCTATAATATCAGCTCTTGTAGCAACTGTTCCTATACCACCAGTTTCCCCTAAGGTTTTTGCAGAAACCTTATCTACACTTACATACTTATGTGGTTTTTCCATAGCTGATAGTAACGTACCTTCGTTAAATCTTGCTGGTGGTTTTGTCTTAAGTTTTTTACTTTCCACAGAGGTTATATTTAATTTGTCACCCTTTTTAACTACAGGTAACACTTGACTGTCTTTTTCATCTTCGTCTTCTGTTAAGTCATCAGCTCTATCGTATACCTTTTTCCATCCCTTAGCCTTAATTACATTACCTTTAGCTATAAATGTTTCACCATTAATATCTGCAGTGACTGTTGTTTGTAAATATTCATATGGTGGTAGCATAACAGATAGGAATCTTTTAACTACTAAATCATAAACATGCCTTTCCTCACTGCTTAAAAGAGCTGTATTTCCTCTTTCTTCAGTTGGAATGATAGCATGGTGATCACTTACCTTACTATCATCTACAAAACTTTTATTTGCATTTATTCTTCCACCCAAGATTTCAGTTGCAACGGCTCTATAGCTTCCAGATGAAATTGCTTTTAAGCGGTCTGGCAGTGTTGCTACTATATCACTAGAAATATATCTTGAGTCCGTTCTAGGATAAGTTAAAAGCTTAAAATTTTCATACAGTCTTTGCATTATAGAAAGCGTTTGCTTTGCTGAATAAGAAAATATTCTATTTGCATCTCTTTGTAATTCCGTTAAATCATAAAGAGCAGGAGAGTATTGCTTTTTAGCAGCTTCAGTAACACTTACTATAGTTCCTTCCTTGCCTTTAGTTTTTAAAAGAACTTTTTCCACTATACTTTCTTCAAATATACTACTATTGTTATTCTTATCTCTCCACTCAAGGCTAAACCCTTTAGCTTTTGCATTAATTACATAGTAATCCTTTGGCTTAAAGTTTCTTATTTCTTCTTCACGATTAACTATCATGGCAAGGGTTGCTGATTGAACCCTACCTGCTGTAAGCTGCGCATTATGTTTACAAGTAAGAGCTCTAGTAACATTCAACCCCACAACCCAGTCTGCCTCTGATCTGCAAGCGGCTGCCTTATATAAATTATCATATTGAGATGCCGGTTTTAGATTTCTAAATCCATCTAATATTGCTTTATCTGTCTGTGATGATATCCAAAGTCTCTTTGTTGGCTTATTTACCCTTGCCTTTTCAATAATCCATCTAGCTACTAATTCTCCCTCACGACCTGCATCTGTAGCTATTACAATTTCAGTAACATCTTTTCTAGTAAGCTGTTCTTTAACTGCACTAAACTGCTTTCCACTTTGTTTTATAGTCACAAGTTTAAGCGGCTTTGGTAGCATTGGTAAATCTTCCATCCGCCATGACTTATACTTGTCGTCATAAACCTCCGGATCAGCTAGTGTGACTAAATGGCCTAAAGCCCAAGTTACAATATATTTGTCTCCTTCAATACATCCATTTCCTTTTTTAAAACATTTTAAAACCCTAGCAAGTTCCCTTCCAACAGAAGGTTTTTCTGCCAGTACTAAAATTTTTCCCATATATAAAACTTCCTCTCTTATGTTAAATTATCATCTGCACTGCTACAATATTACTTAGTCTTTTTGTTTCTTCTATATGTAATTATTCCTCTACAAATAATACCATTAGCTGTATATGTACAAAACTGTCTAAAAATCTAATATCCATACTATGTTTATTATAAACTACTTTATATACAATGTTCAATTTTTTGTTAAACTAGACGCGGTATCGAAGGTGTTTTTTATTACCGTAAATGATATACTATATAAAACAAAATAAATTTAGAGGTAATTAAATGAATTATATAATATTTGATTTAGAATTCAATCAAGGCTATAACTTTACAAAGGAAGCTAAAACTGTAATAAACCCTAAATGTCCTTTTGAAGTAATTCAGATAGGTGCTGTAAAACTAAATGACAATTTTGAGACAGTTGACACTCTAGATGTATTAGTAAAACCAGAAATATATACTGAACTTAATCCCTTTGTAAAGGGAATTACTGGACTAACAATAGAAGACTTAGATAGAGGTAAACCCTTTAAAGAAATGTATAAAGAATTTATAGAATTTATCAAAACTGATAGAAGTGTACTGTGTGTATGGGGAGTAGCAGATATAAAAGAATTATTTCGAAATATAGAATATCATGAGTTGGATACTACACCAGTACCCACGGAATACATCAACATTCAATCCTACGCTTCTAAGGAGCTTAATTGCCAAAAAGGAATTAATATTGGGCTAGGTAATGCATCACAGTTGCTAAGCATACCCATTGAAAATAATCTTCATAATGCTTTTAATGATGCTTACTATACTGCAGAAGTTTTCAAGAAAATTTATAGCAAAGAAATTAAAGTTAAGGTGTATAATCCTCATAAAAATACAAGATTAAACAAATCCGATACTCAGAAACATAAAATTGATACTTATAACTTAATGAAGCAATTTGAAAAAATGTTTAAGAGAGAAATGACTACAGAAGAAGAATCTATAATTAAGCTAGCTTATATTATGGGTAAAACAAATCAATTCCAGATTAAAATTGCATCTGACCCAATAATCAAAAAATAAAATCAGTATAGAACTATCTTCTATACTGATTTTTAGAATTTTTATTGATTTTCTGTCTCTTCATCTAATTTAACATTTTCTAAATTAGATTTTCTATTGTCTAATGTATTAAGATTTATAGGATGAGTAGCCATATCTTCAGCTGTACCCATTATATATCTATTTAGGTAAATTTTTCCTTCAGGAGTATTTGCTACTGCATAAGGCTCTGTATCTTTCTTAAAATAGACCCATGTATAGCCATTATTGATTACTCTATTTACGTCTTCTTTATCAATTATAGTCCTTGATTTCTCTTTACCGTATCTATCTCTTAATATTACAGCAACAGTTTCTTCATCTAATTCTACATAATCATTAGGTGTATTTTGATTGTATATTTCTAGGTTGCATTTTCTATTATCTAAAGTATCTCCATTGATATGTCTAACAGGTGCTTTTGGATGAACATCTAATATAAATGACTGCAACCCTTGCTTTCTTCTATATTTTTTTTCTTCAATATAATAGCTACCTAAATTTTGTGCTAAGTAATTATTTAAGTCCTTATTCCACTCTGCAAACCAAAGACCCTTTTCTAATACCTTTTGTAAATCTTCAGTATCTATTTTACCGTCAATAGTTGTACCATCTTTTTTAACTAATTTTAAAATAGTAATATCTTCAAGAGTTTGGTATTTGTTGGATCTAATCTCTACTTTATTAGCTTCTGTTTTATTTTCGTTTTTTATAATAGGACACCTCTTTCTTCTATATATAAGGAATTTAAAATCACATATAACTTTAATTTTTCCCTAATTTTTTAATAATAATTCAATTCTTCTCTAGAATAACAGTTTTTATTTTACTACATTATTTTATTATATCACATTCATCAGATTAAAGGCACTGAAGTTTAAAAGGAATTTAAAATATATTATCTATTTATTTTTATTTTACTATCCAAGCACTTGGCAGAGGCCTCTCTCCATACTTACTGCTTGGACTGTTTATAAGCTTACCCTCATAGTACATAACAGAAGATGAACCTCCATCTAGATTAGCCGCATTAACACAGCCTTGTTCTATCATTATATCTTGTACTTCTTTTATTGTAGTACCGATTGAATGTAATTGCCTTCCATCTATTACAAGAAAAATAACTGTACCATCTTCCTTTTGACCAATGGCAGTTCTAGGATTAATACCCCAGCCTCCATCACCGTATATTTCTATAGGTTTATTATTTATTATAAGAAATGGGCCAAAAGATACTCCTTCTTGTATATTAAGTTCCTTGATTTGGTTTATAGTATAGTTCCCTAAGGTTAGTACACCATCTTTATCAAACCCTATAAGACTAAAGCTTTTAAAGCCTTTTTCATAATATACGATTTCTCCATCTTTTATAACTATTCCTGTTGGCACTCCCCCATTTCCTTTTCCCTCAACATCTACAAATCCTGAACCATTAACCCCCGCTATACCATTTTCCTGATTAACTAAGTCCTTTAGGTAGGTTCCATATTCCCCTAGACTTTTTGAAACCGACAGTTTTATTCTTTTAGGATTCCTAACAGTAAGTATATATCCTTTGTATTTATCACCGGATATATTAGTAATATTTACAGCAGATTTATCATTTTCTTTAAATAAATCTCCTAGGTCATCACCTTCGGTATCCTCGTTAATTATTTTTATATCCTCCTTATTAGTACCCTCACTAATGGTTGCCACTGTATTTAAGCTCATTATTTTGTCAATAGCAATATCACTGGCTACAATATTTGCTATATATTGATGTCTCATGGTTACCATGGTACTTGTGACTAAATAACTTTGTACTCTTGGAAATAACCCAACTCTAATTGAACCTATGCCTATTGCTCCATTTATAATAATAATTAATGCAAAACTTAAAAAGAATTTTAAAGTTTTCTTTAACAATTTCATAGAACACCGTCCTTTCAAAGCCACACCTAGGTGTATAATTCACATAAATAGTTGGTTGTCTAATATTTATTTACCTGCATTAAATCCTCGTATGTCTAACTGTTTATCATCCTCATTGCTGCAATATTAACGAATTATCATTACTAATATTATCGTATATTTATCTATATACTATAGTACGTATTCAGTTATCTGAAGTTACTATCTCATTTTAAAATTATATAAAAATTCAAATATTTATAGTATAAAAACAGTATAGGAGGTCTATACTGTTTTTATACTATAAATTAAATATATCCTTTAGAACCTCATACCTCTCATGAGTAAGAAGAGCATCCTTATCTGTGTTTTTTAGCTTTACAACATAAGTCCATCTACCATAAGGATAA
>JAJXYA010000071.1 GCA_021780795.1 Bacillota bacterium
ATTTTCCTATTTATTAACGCACCTAGCAAAAATCTTGTATATAAATACATACATGCTAATTATATTATAGTTTTTATTATACTACAATAATAAGTCTTTGTAAAAAAATCCTAGTATTTCTCAATATGGCAAGCAAAAAAACTAAGCCCAACTTAATTAGTTGTGCTTAGTTTAATTATTCATAGGATATACGTATTTAATATTTTATTTGAAATTCCAATGCTATCCTATGAAAATTAACATCTATATAAAATAAAATTTTATAAAATGTTAATCTAAATTATATCTTCTAAAGTTTGGCAATCAGGATTGAAATTTATAAAACGTTTAAAGCTTTTAGTAAATCCTAGTGGTAATATTCCTATTCCTGATAATAAAAAACATGTTACAATAATATATTTTATTGCTATAAATTCAGCAAGTATTCCTCCTAAGGCCATGGCTATTGGCATTAATCCTCCGCATACAGTGTTCATAATTGAAAAAACTTTTCCTCTCATATCTTGTGGAACTGTTAACTGAATCGATGCGCTTATTAATGTATTTACAATAGCGTTGAAAAAACCTGCTATGAATAGTAGTACTAGCATATATTTAAAACCAAACATAGGGAATACAGCAAAAGCTATAGAAAACACTATACCTGAAACCATAAAGATACTTAATCTCTTTTCATAAGGTATTTTAACAATTGAAATTAAAGCCATACCAGCAAACATACCCCCTGTTAATAGTGCTGCTGCCACTCCATATTTGCCTGCTCCAAGCCCTTCTGTTCTTTGAAATAGAGGTACGAATAAAATCATTCCTATACCAGCAAAAAAGTTTAGGCAAGCTGCTACACTTATAAGGTACCTAAGACCTTTAAAGTTCCATACAAATTTAATCCCTTCTTTAAAATCCTTTTTAAAACTGTCCCTAGTGCCCTGCATAGCCTCTTCCACTTCAACTTTTCTCCCTATTTTCGGCACCTTTATAAATATTGCTGTAAAGGATGAAATAAGATAGGATATACCATTTGCTAAAAACATTATTGGTGCTCCCAGTATCTGATACATAACTCCCCCTAGAGGACTCGCTAAAATATTCGTTCCCGTTCCCAACATGCTTAAAGCCGAATTTGCTTGAAGAAGCTTATCCCTTGGAACAATATCAGGCACCGTAGAACCTACAGTAGGACCAAAAAAGGCTGAGCATATACCTAAAATAACACCTGTTGCAAAAACCATCCAAATCTCTACAAAACCTAATAATGCTGCTATACCTACTGCTGTCACTACAATTCCTCTTATTAAATCCATTAGCACCATCATATTTCTTCTATTGCATCTGTCCACTATTACACCTGCAAAGGGAGCTATTAGTATTCTCGGCAAGGCAGATGCTGCCATAAGTGTTCCCATAAGGGCCGTTGACCCTGTCACTGCAAGTACCCAAAACCCTAATGCTATCTCATATAATACATCACCTAGTGTTGAAACCAGTTGACCTTGCCATAGTAAAAAGAAACTCATTCCCCATAGTTTCCCAGAGGATTTATTCTTTTCTGTAGCCGGAGCTTCCCCATTTTTTCTTTCTTCATTATTTTTAAGTTCTACTTCTATATTTTCTTCAGTTATATTTTTTTCTACTACTTCCATTTACTTGCCCCCCATTTTAGTAATTATTTAGCGTGTTAAATCATAACCTATAGTGCTTCAATATTAAAGACTTCCTTCTGAAATATTCTTAATGTGTACCTAAAATACCTAAGGATCTACACTTTTTCTCAACCCTCATAAATATGAAATTTCCTATTATGCAAAATATAATCATGCCTAATAAAATTATAAAATATTCCTGTCTTAAAGAAAATAATGGCACTTGATTAATCAATATGGCCCTACTACTGTCATAAATATAAGTTAAAGGTAAAGATAATGATATAAATACGAAGAATTTAGGCATAACTTTTATAGGAAAATAACTTCCTGACATAGCTGAAATAAGTGAATTGGTTATATCTATTATTCCATTAGCCTCTTTTGCAATAAGAACCGCCGCTGATACAGCCATACCAAGCCCCATCATACCTATTATTCCTGGAATTAAAAAGGCTAAGAACTGAAGTATATTTGAAGTTATGGTAAAACCAAAAGCAAAATGGCAAACTATGCCTGTTAAAATGACTTCAAAGGTTGTTGCACAAAATTGAAATAAACTCTTACTAACCATTAGTACTATTCTATTTACTGGTGCACTCCAGTTAGATTCTAAGACACCTTCCCTCATCTCTTCCTTTAGCGAAAATCCCATGGTCCAAAAGACTGTACTTACATAAGCTGTAATCATATAACCTACTACTAAATATCCCATAAAATCTGAATTTCCTGTGTATTTTTCAAAACCACTTATACTTCCATTAGTACTAAAGGTTTTGCCCATAAAATAAAATGGAGTTAGCCACATAAGTGGATCTAAAAGAGTCATTATAAAATTTATAGGATATCTAAAATACATTTTCATGCTTATTAGAAACCTTGATCTAAATACTATTAACGTATTTCTAATGCTCATATTCTCACCCCCACCCCTATTAGAATCTTTCTAAAGATCCTAAATTTTTAACCTTGTTTTCTGTATATCTGAATGCGATTCTTCCAAGAACCACAAGTATAATCCCCTCTAATAAGCACATATAGATATCCTTACTAACCATAGATAATGTTCCACCACTAACCATTATTTGTCTAGTGGCTGAAATTCCGTAGGTAAAGGGTATTAGTTTAGCTAAGGACTGCATGAAGTTTGGCATGATTGTTACGGGGAAGGTTATACCACATAGTATCATCATAGTTCCCCTTACTACATTTACTGCTGCGTTAGCCTGCTTAGCCCACAATACTAAACTAGCAAAGAGAATTCCAAGACCATAAACTCCTGGTACCATTATAAGGAACATTAGAATCCATAATAATGGATTGCCTGTGAAATGTATTCCATATACAAACCTATATTCAAGTACTGAAACAACAGATATTATAATAGCTTGAAGCATCGACACTACTGCCCCACCTATTAATAAATCAAATTTCTTTATAGGACAAAGCCAATTAGCCTCTAAGGTGCCTCTCATTTGTTCTTCGCGAAGATAAGTTCCAAAACCCCACATGGTAGTATTTACCCACATCCATGCCATGGTTCCAACCACTATAAAGCCTTTAAAACTTCCTGTTCCTGCAGCCATTTTAAAGGTTTCTACTCCCGCACTATTAGGTCCTGCAAAGCCTAGTGCACTTAAAATATACATTAGGGGAAATATTAATGGCCAAATTATAATTTGAATTATCCAGGTAGGGTATCTTACCATTTGAATAAGGTCTTTTTTTATGACTGCTGTGATAGTTCTTAGTCTGCTCATACTATCACACCTACTCTCTTAAACTCTTTCCTGTGAGATGAATAAATACATCTTCCAGGGAAGGCTCTATAACATTTATATTGAGTATTTGAGATTTGTTTTGTGATATGCTGTCAATTATCTTTTGAATAATGGTGTTTCCGTCGGTGTGATGTATCGTAAGTGTGTAACTTCTACTTTCAGCTTTGTATTCTTTAATGACTTTTTCTACTGAATCCATTTGTTTTATTTCTTCTACTAATTTATCTGAAACGCTACTTAAATCTATTTTTATAGATTTTATATGATTCATGCTACTCTTTAGTTTTTCTGGAGTATCCAGTGCAATAATTTTACCTCCATCTATAATGGCAATTCTATCACATAAGAAATCTGCTTCTTCCATATAATGAGTAGTTAAAAGTACTGTCCTACCTTCTTTTTTAATATCTAAAATTATTTCTCTTAAATTTAATGCAGACTGTGGATCAAGACCCAAAGTAGGTTCATCTAGAAGTACTACCGGCGCATTTGGTATTAATGCCTTTCCAAGGGCCACCTTCTGTTTCATACCTGTAGAGAATTTCTCAACTAGTTCATCTTCTTTACCATTAAACCCAAGCCTTTTCAAAATGGCATCAGTCCTCAGAGCTGCTTCTTTTTTATTTAGTCCATAAAGGGAACCAAAGTATTCTAGGTTTTCTCTTGCAGTTAGCTTCCAGTAAATACTTCTATCTCCCGCAAGTACAGTTCCTATATTTTTTAATGCCTCCATAGGCTTTTTTTCTACATCTTTGCCCATTACAAGTACTTCACCACTTGTAGGTTTTAAAAGCCCCGTTATCATTTTTATAGTACTGGTTTTCCCTGCTCCATTTGGTCCTAAGAGACCAAAGATCTCTCCTTTGTATATATCAAAATTCACATCGTCTACAGCTTTGAATTCCTTCTTCTCTATAGTTCTAAAGAATTTTTTCTTCTTACTCATAAAATATTTCTTTAATTCTTTAACCTCAACTGCCTTTTCCATTTTAATATCCCCCATTAAATATTAATACTAAAGAATTCCCCAACTTAGTCTTCTTCAATTTCTTTTTACCCCAGTGGCATTTAAAAAATATATTATTGCTTACCCCTGGGGTGAATTTAAATTCGTATTAAAACTTCTGTTCCATCACTAGCTTTTACATCCACTAAGGTTAGTCCTTTATATTCACTTAATGAACTAATGAGATTTCTCATTTCATTCCAGTCTATTAGTTCTAAATATTTAGCATCCTTTTCCTTCATGTGTTTTCTTGCAATTTTCTCTATAGGAAGTCTTGTTCCAAGTCTTACTATCCACATTGGGACTGGAATTCTTATTTTTTTACCTTCCTCCGTTTTAATATAAATCCTCATATAACACCTCATAAATTCTCAATTTTTATACCACTTCTATAATCCTATAATTCACCTGAAATCTCTTATCAATCATCCTCAATGGTAAAACGTCTCTCCACCCTAATTATTCAATAACAATCTCAACTATATCCCCATCTCCACTTTTTATGTCTACAATCTTTCCATCCATACCACCATCTATTGCTTCTAATATGGTTTGAGTCATTGCATCCATATCTACATTTTCCATGCCATTTACATTTACATTTGGAATTTTCCCGAAGGTTCTTATCATACCGCTTACAAATTTCAGAGGAAGGTTAACATTTACATTGTCATTGTCTTTCGATCTTACTTTTATTCTGAGCATTTTACCATTGATGGTACTATTACTATGGCTATTAGTATTTGATGCTACTTTCTCTAAAGTAACCATCTCTTTATTTCCTACCTTTAGGACTTCTATAAGCTGCATAGCTTTTTCCGAGTCAATTTTACCCTCTTCAACCATTTTTAATATTCTTGAAATTTCTTCATTCATTACATATACCCCCTTGTATTCCTTATGAGTACTTAACAATTATTAATTGTTAAGCCCCTTGTATTCCTTATGAGTACTTAACAATTATCAATTGTTAAGCCCCTTTTTTATAGTTCGAGACTCTGAATTCACAAATCTTCTATTTACCATTTAACATATTCAATGCTTCATCAGCAGTGATTTCACCTTTTTCTAACATATCGATTACATCTTTTTTATCTATGGAAGGTTTTTGTTTTAAAACAGTATATCCAAGTGTAGTAATAACCTCATCTAACTTCGCTCTAACTGTTGGATATGATATTCCAAGTTCTTTTTCCACATCCTTAATGTTTCCTCTAGATTTTAAGAATATTTCAATAAAACTTAGCTGTTCGCTATTTAAATAATCAAATTTCGATAATTCAAATTGATTTTCCACCACAGTACTGCAGCTATCGCATTTCAACCTAGTTACTTTTAATCTAGAACTACAAACCGGACATTTACTTAATATTTTATAGGCCACCCATTACCACCTTCTTCCTTTGTATTTATTATATTACCATTATTTAAAATAATCAATATAAAAATTAAAATAATTAATATATTTATTTTATATATTAATTATTTTAATTTTTATATTGATATTATTAATTTCATCGTATTCGTCATCAGTGTTTTTGTGACAATTTATCAATTTATACTTTCTTTTGATCTCCTACTTTTGATTCACTTGAAATATTAATGCTCCCTCTATATTCTATAAGGCCTATATTGCACCCATCACCTATTGTTACATTATTTCCTCTTACTATTTTCGCATTGGTGTTTTCAAGGTATATTTCATCTCCCTCAATTAACTCAGTAGTGAGCTCTCCGTTAGTATTAAACATCTTATCAATTATTTTTTTAAAGAATAAATTATCCATAATACCAAGCCTTACTTCAATATGCTCTCCACCAATTTCTTTCACACTACTTTTGCCACCAAGATTTATACTTACTTCTCCCGCATTTAATAAACCTTGTATTTTAAAACTACCACTAGCCTTAAAGCATTCTACTTCACAATCTTTTCCTACATGCAAAGATCCTGATATATTAACTTCTTCTCCATATAGGCTTTCCCCTACATGAATTGAACCACTTATTTTTACACTTTGGCCTTTGATTTGACCTACTACATGAGTAGAACCACTTACCTTCATTTCCCCTACTTCAACATTACCTTCAATATTTGCAGACCCACTAACTTTTATAGTCTCTGCTTTTAATGCTCCATTAACTTTTGATGAACCACTGGTTTTAAATTCTACGCATTCTAAATCTCCGTTTATTTTTCCTGACCCGCTTATACTTACTTCATTACACTTCCCACCACAAGTACTTCCTGACCCTGATATTTTTATATCTCCAATATTATTTTTTTCCATGTTAAACCTCCTAATATTTCTCTGGAGTTAAGAACAATCAATAATTCCTTTCCCCATATTAATTTTCTATTTTCTCTCACACCTCTTATTTTACCATATTTTTACTATTGATTTCTTTTATTTAACTTAAATTGTATTAATTAAATTTATATTCTTAAATCTTAATTTTTAACTCTTCAATACTCTGTGATATATTAAGCCTTAATGCTATTTTTGCACCCTGTTCTATATAAAACTCATTAGGAACGGTAATTAAGAAACATAAAGCCATTCCAAATTTCCTTAAAAAAATTATCTCGCAATTTTTGCCTTCTAGTGATTTATAATTTTGTTCCAAAGTCTCTATTATAAGTTTGCCTTCCTCTAATGATACGTTACCAGATACTAAGCTCTTTTCTAACAATGAGATATATAAAATTTTCTCAAAGGAAAAAGTCTTTATTTCTCCATAGATATTTTTATGCATTGTTAATGTTTGTTTCGTAACAATGTTCTTTTCTATTAGTTCTCCCTCACTAAGAAATACATCTGCTAGCTGTGGAGAAAACATTAGTGCCAAGCTATCTAAAGATACATCATCCTTCATATCCTTAATTTTTTCTATTCTGTCTAATATTTTATCTCTAGGAAAATAGGTTTCTTGCCCTGTGTAACTTGATTTCTTTATAAACCAGTCTTCTGGTATAATATTCTTTCTTTTCCACCTATACAACTGACCATAGGAAACATTAGTGATTTCAAGCAATTCCTTTTTGGATATTAAATCTTCATCCATATTATCCCTCCTCGTATATA
>JAJXYA010000428.1 GCA_021780795.1 Bacillota bacterium
TGCCATTGTACCTGTAGCATCTTGTGTTAGTGTTTGATCAATCTTAATTGATATCTCTTCTCCAGCAATCATTTGACCTTCTACTAGATGTGATTTTAAAATTTTTCTAGTTATATTTTGTTTCACCGTTATTTACCTGCCCTTCTTATGAATAAAGTATTATTGTATACCTGTATACAATAATCTCTATGATTTTAAATTTACAATAACTTAGACTAGATAATTTTATTTACAATCCTTAATTATCTGATATATTTTATTTAATAGATCATTAATTGAATGTTTTCTGCCTCTTCCACATACCTTAGCACTGTCATTACATAAAAGACATTTTCTTTCTGATAAGCCTATTTCACTTCTACTAACTTGCTTAGCATCAGCAGTAAATACATCAAAATCGAATAATCTTCCAAGCTCACTTTTATCTTCAATAGACGCAGTAACTTTTTTCACATTTATAGCATCCACATCTACAGTAAAAAATGCTTCATCACCAGCAGCAGTGCTTTTAACTACCTTACCAACTATATTTATATTTTGCTTACCTAGTTCTTCTTCCAATAACCAAATACCCTTTTCATGAACCTTATTTAAAATGGAGTTAGTCTTCTCTGGTCCTGGTATGTTTAGTGTAAAAGAAACTACGGTAGTTCTAAAAATATTAATTAACTCTCTTTGTGTTTTGGCACGGTTCTCCCTTGCTTCAAGTATTTCTTTAAGGATAAGACTTTCACTATTCATTAATTTCTATCCTCTCTACTTTACTGCTCTAATAACATCAATAACTGAGCCATCTCTATATTCAACTATACCAACAATTTTATCTCCATATTCAATTGCCTTAGGCTTACCAGTAATCTTTTCTGCTTTTTCTTTAAGTTCTCCTATAGTGAATACAGGAAGTTTTGCTTTAGTAAATTTTTCAATTAAATCTAATCTTAAAGGATTTACTGCTATTCCTCTATCTGTTACAACTACATCTATTGTTTCCCCAGGAGTTATTACAGTATTTACTTTATCAACAATTGTAGGTATTCTACCTCTTATTAATGGTGCAACTATCATTGCAAGCTTTGCGCCTGCTGCAGTATCGCAGTGTCCGCCAGAAGCTCCTCTTATTACCCCATCTGAACCTGTAATTACGTTAATATTAAAGTCAGTATCTATTTCTAGAGCACTTAACATAACGATATCTAACTTGTTAACAGCACAACCTTTGTTATGTGGGTTGGCATAATAAGATGCACTAATTTCATAATGATCTGGGTTTTCACCTATTGATTTTGCTGCTGCTAAATCAAAGCTTTGAGTATCGTATAATTTAGAGATTAATCCTTCTTTTTGCATTTCTACAAATTGTTCTGTGATTCCGCCTAATGCAAAACTAGCTTTAATATCTTTTTCAATCATTTTTTCTCTTATAAATCTTGCAACTGCTAGAGAAGCACCACCTGTACCGCATTGCATAGAGAAACCTGGTACAAAATAACCTGAAGCTTCAATTGCTGCTGCTGCATATTTAGCAATTAGTAATTCTCTTGGATTTTTAGTATATCTTGTAGCACCTGATACAATTCCTTTTGGATTTCCAATAGTATCTACTTGAACTATATAATCTACGTCAGTTTGCATAATGCTTGCTGGTACATTAGGATATTCAACTAAGTTATCTGTAATAAGCACAACCCTGTCTGCATATTGGGCATCTACCATAGCATAGCCTAGTGAACCACAAAAGGATTCTCCACTGTATCCATTTGCATTACCATATTCGTCACAACAAGGTGCTCCTAAAAAGGCAACGTCAATTTGTGAGTCTCCAGCTTCAATTGCTCTTGCTCTACCACCGTGTGAACGGATTATTATTGGAGTTTCTAAAATCCCCTTTGATATAGCTTCTGCTAATGGACCTCTAACCCCACTAGTGATTATTTTTGATACAACACCATTTTTTATATGTTCGATTACTGGTTCATGTACTGAGTTCAATGAGCTTGATGCTAAGGTTAAGTTTTTGATTCCTAGCTTAGCTATGGTATCTAAGACCATATTTAAAATGTAATCTCCCTCTCTAAAGTGGTGGTGAAAGGATATTGTCATACCATCTTTGAGTTCAGTTTCAAGAACTGCTTTTTCAATACTATCTAATAACTTGCTGTTTCCTGGTAGCGCCTGAGATATTTTACGTCCAAATCTACGTTTTACAGGTTGAAAATTAAATGGTCCATTGTAAGGCATTAGTTCTCCAATTCCTTCTATATATTCAGGTACTTCTCTTCCGACTTTATTTTTAAGCAATTTCGTCCCCTCCTTCATTTATATATACTCCTGCTGCTTCTGCTAACATAAGTACTCTTTGTGCTCTCTCTATTATTGGCTTGTCTACCATTTTTCCGTCTAGAGATACTACTCCCGAGCCTCTTTTTTTAGCCTCTTCAGCAGCTTTTATTACTCTTATAGATTTATCTATGTCCTTTTGTGATGGTGTATATATTTCATGAACTGGTCCTATTTGTCTTGGATTTATTACAGATTTTCCATCGAAGCCTAATTGTTTAATTAATTTAACTTCATTTATAAAGCCTTCTTCATTATTTACATCTGAGTATACTGTATCAAAAGCATATATTCCGGCTGCTCTTGCTGCAAGTAATATTTGACTTCTTCCCACTAAAAGTTCTATTCCTTCTGGTGAACGTGTTGTCTTTAAGTCTGTTACGTAGTCCTCTGCTCCAATAGCTATACCCATAAGTCTTTTGCTCGCTGTTGCTATTTGATGTGCATTTATTGCACCTAAGGCTCCTTCAACTGCTGCCATCATTTTTGTTTTTCCTACTGGTATTCCTGCTTCTTCTTCTATTCTTGCTATTTCGTTTTCTACATCTATAATATCCTGTGCACTTTCTGTCTTAGGAAGTCTTATAACATCTGGCTGTGCTCTTACTATAGCTTCTAAATCTTCCATTCCAAAAGGTGTATCAAGACCATTTATTCTTACTACAGTTTCCATTCCTTCATAATCGATGTTTTTTAGTGCATTATAAACTAAAAATCTAGCAGCATCTTTTTCATTTATGGATACAGAATCCTCTAGGTCAAACATTATAGAATCTGCACCATAAATGTGGGCATCCTTAACCATTCCAGGATTATTTCCTGGCACGTACATCATTGTTCTTCTTAGCTTGTACATTAGTCTTGCACCCCCCATTTAAATTTTGCTTCTCCTGCAGCTCTTAAAACTGCCGTTTGAACTCTTGATTTTATAACGCAATCTAATGCACCTTTATCGTTAACATTAACAAGTGCACTTTCTACCTTCAAAGCTGATAAGGTATCCATTATAACCTTCTTAATTTGGTCCCCAAATTGTTTTTCTACAGAACTTTTTAATTTTATGGCTATCTCTTTATTTGGATTTGGCTCTATTGTTATTAATATGTCACTAGATTCTAAAGTTCCAGCCATAGCAGTATTCTTAATTTCCATAAGTTAACCTCCTATACTATTTTTCTTTATTTTTAATTTTACTAATTATATTTTCAGCCTCTTCTGATACTAAAAACTTGTAAGTTGTGTCAGGAACCAACTCTTTTATCTCTGCAAATCTATCTTCTTTAATTAGTTCTCTAACTCTAGATGCACTTGTTATTTGCTTTTCAATGATAATTCGAGGAACTTCAATGAGCTCTACGCCTGAAAGAGGCAATACTTCCTTCATGGTGTTATTATATGTTTTAGTAAGTTCACATAAAGGCTCTTCACCTACATATCTTCTATTAATTCCAAGAGCAGGCACTATATAGTTAGTGAAAATTTGAATATCTAATAATGAATGTGTTTTAACAACTTCTTCTTGTTTTTTTAGAAAGTAGGATGGAAAAGTGGCACTTGAGATTATATAATCTTCTCCCTTATGGAGTATTACATTATTTAAGTGCTTAAGTCCCTCTTCAACTAATTTGTATCGGACTTCAGATGGAAAAACTGATTTGTCTTCCCATACTACAAAAACATGAACCGCATCACTTTCCCTTGAAGCCTTTTCTATTAAATATTTATGCCCTAATGTGAAGGGATTACAGTTTACAACTACAGCTGAAACTACCTTCCCAGTAGCCTTTTTCTTTTTTATTTTCTCTATAAAACCACTTATACCAAAAGGATTATTTTCAAGTAAGATGACTCTACTCGATACTTCTGCAAATTTATAAAAACCTAAGTCCTGAAAAATATTATAATTTTTCGGTTTAGTATAAACAAATAGATGACTGTTCCCTCTTCTATATTGTTCATTTATTAAATCCGAGATAATTTTATTAGAAACTCCCATTCCCTTATAATTATCATCTACAGCTATACATTTTAAGATTCTACCTTCAAAGGAACCCGTAGCAACTATTTTATCATCATCATAAAGTGCTACTGTGTATTCTAAGTTTTCTTCCAATCTTAACTCATGTTTATTAAGAAAATCTTCTACTTCTTTTAATTTCTTAAAATCATTATTTTCAATAATCATTTCTTCTAAATTAAGATATTCCATAAATATTACTCCTTTGATTGTGGTACTTAACCCTTCGCTAGTAAGTTAATCTAAATATCTATAAATTTGATACTCTATTTAGACCAAGTTTCATAGCTACATTTATAACCGCATTTGCAACTGCATCGGCGACACCTTCAGCAAATACACTTGGTACTATACATTTTTCATTTAAGTCACTATCTTTTACTAAACTTGCAAGTCCCTGTGCTGCTGCAATTTTCATTTCATCACATATATCCGTAGCTCTTACTTTTAAAGCTCCTTTAAATATACCGGGGAAAACTAGCACATTATTTATCTGGTTTGGAAAATCTGATCTTCCTGTAGCCACAACTCTAGCTCCACCTTCTATTGCCTCACTTGGCAATATTTCAGGCATAGGGTTCGCTAATGCAAAAACAATACTGTCTTTATTCATAGTTTCTACCATTTCTTTAGTTAACACATTTCCTGCTGAAACTCCTATGAATACATCTTTATTTTTAATTACTTCTTTAAGTGTTCCTTTTTCATAAGATCTATTTGTTACTTTAGCAATTTTTTGTTGTACTTCATTTATTGTATTATCTCCTTCAACAAGAGCTCCATTTAGATCACATAGTACTATGTTTTTTACTCCAGCAGAAATTAAAATTTTAGCTGTTGCAATACCTGAAGCACCCGCACCATTTATAATAACTTCTATTTCGCTTATACTTTTATTTACTATTTTTAAAGCATTATACAAACCAGCTAAAACTGCAATGGCTGTTCCATGTTGATCATCATGATATACTGGTATGTCTAACTCTTCTTTTAATCTATCTTCAATATAAAAACATTCAGGAGCCTTTATGTCTTCAAGGTGTATTCCACCAAAGCCCGGTGAAATATTCTTTATAGTATTTACTATGTCATCAGGATCAGTAGAATTTAAAGCTATTGGCATTGCATCTACACCGCCAAATTCCTTAAGCAATATGGCCTTACCTTCGACTACCGGAAGCCCTGCTTCTGGCCCTATATTTCCAAGTCCAAGTACCGCAGTTCCATTTGTAATTACAGCTACTGTTCTACCTTTCATTGTATACTTGTAAGCATTTTCTTTATCTTTAGCTATTTCAAGGCAAGGTTCTGCTACCCCTGGTGTGTAAGCTAATGCTAAATCCTCTCCATTTTTTAAGGACATTGTTCCAATGATTTCTACCTTACCCCTATTTTTTTTGTGCAATCTTAAAGCTTCTTTTTTTATATCTATTATCATATTTTTTATCGAACTGTATAATTTAAACAGATCGATTGCACCTCCCTAGTATCTGAATTTATATTTGAGATTATTTCATACAGTAACCCTTGTACTTCCACAGTAACTCCCAAAATTAAGTGGGTTTTTATTTGTTTTTAAAATATAAAGCAACCTCTTAAATTTTAAAACTGAAATTGTATACTTGTATACAATTTGAATTGTCATAAATTAAACCGTTTTATTGTAACTTACAAACAAAAAATTTATAACTTCTATAATTAAATAATTTATTGAATTTAGTTATTTTTGTTATATATTTGGTTTTAGATTATCCAAAAACTTATTTATTACAAATTGTATACATGTATACAATTTGTAATAAATAAAAAAGTTCGTCCTCGTATTTTGATTATAATATGCATTTTAAAAAATTGCAATCGTTTCACATAAAAAATTTATCGAATTAACAGTTAAATTGTATACAGGTGTAAATTATTTGATTCCTAAATGTATACCTGCATACAACTATTCTTAAATCATCATCTTCAATGCTGGAATATTAACGACTTCAGAAGGAGATTTATGCTTCCCCAAAAGTTATCTCATTGTTATAGTATGACACCCGCTTATAAAAGTGGCAACTTGCCTTCTGAAATGTCGTTAAAACAAATGAATTTCCTTTGCGAGAAACTTCTTCGCATTCACTGTATGTTCTCTACCTATCTTCTCAGCTAAAATTTCATCTTTATTTTCAAAAGCTTCTATAAGAGCTTTGTGCTCCTTCATAGCTTGATGTCTTCTTTCATTCATTACCAAAGTAAAATTTCTTAATACCGATAAATATTCATAAATTTGTTTCATTTGTTCTATAAGTCTATTATTGTTACTAGCATATAAAATAATATCATGAAATTCCCCATGGGTTTTCCAATATTTTTTAACATCATTATTCTCAATGCATTGTTCCATTTTGCATACCTTTTCTTTTAGATCTGATATTTGAAATTCAGTTAAATTAGAACATGCTAAACTAAATTCTAATCCCTCTAGCACTTCTCTAATTTCATAAATTTCCATGATATCTTTTTTTGATATTCCCTTAACTACAGTTCCTTTTCTAGGCACATTTTCAGCTAATCCTTCAATCTCTAATTGCCTAAAAGCTTCTCTTACAGGTGTCCTACTAACCCCCATATTGTCCGCTATAGAAGTCTCAACAAGTCTACTTCCTGGCTCAAGTGTACCATTAATAATTGCCATTCTTAGTCTTTCAAGGACAATTTCTCTAATAGGTCTTAAATCTGTAGTTTCAATCTTTTCTAATAATGGATTCATATAATCAACTTCCTTAATTACCTTAATATTTAACAAACCTTTAAGCATTATTTATAATTATTATAATATAGGATTTTTTAAATTACAATCATTATAGATAAATATCAATTTAGCTAGATTTATATATCCATACCACTCATATATTGCTCTACTAAATATAAGAATACCGTTACTCCAAGTAAATCAGCACTTCCACCGGGACTTATATTGCTTTCTATAAATTCATCGCATAAACTATTAATTTTTTCTCTACCACAAGAAGTTTTCATTCCACCGCTAGCTATTATTTCTGTTGCTTTTTCCTTTACCACTTCTAAAACTTCTGGAGAATGTCTATGAATTATAGTTGAGTCGTCACAAACTTGCATAATTCCCAGCAAAGTATGTACAAGTCTATCATTAA
>JAJXYA010000401.1 GCA_021780795.1 Bacillota bacterium
TTACAAATACCCCTTCTAATTTATTACCTTCAAGTGGTAGTATAGTTCCTTTATGTGTACCTGTTGAAACTAAAACCGCATTAAATCCATTTTCAAGTAAATCTTTTGGCTTTTTAATAGGGGAATTTGTAATGATTTTTACGCCTTCTTCTACAATATCTTGAATTTCTCTATCCATAACCTCATCTGGTAATCTATATGCTGGTATTCCATAACGACATTGACCACCAGCTTTTTCATTTTGTTCATACACTGTTACTTCATGACCTTTTTTAGCTAAAAAATATGCTGCTGTTAGTCCAGCTGGTCCAGCACCTATTACAGCCACCTTTTTATCCGTTGGGTTTGATCTTCTTGCATTCTTTTTCCATGAATCATCATGTTCAAAGGCAGCAGCTTTTTTAAGTTTGCAAATTGAAATAGGATTTCCAAACTCATTCCTCTTACAATTATCTTCACAAACATGATTACAAATATTGCCTAGAGTTTCTGGGAAAGGCACCTTTTCTCTTATTACTGCTGTTGCTTTTGCAAAATTTCCTTCCTTAATATATCTAACATATCTTGGCACATCAGTATGTGCAGGACAAGCTGCTCTACAAGGTACGACAGAATCTTCGTAAGATACATCTTCTCTTATCTTACCAACTGTATCCATAATAGAGCCTGTAGGACATACTTCTATACACGCTCCGCAAAATTTGCAACCTGCTTCTTCTAAAGATACTCCATTATCTGTTCCTACTCTGATTCCATCCTTTGTTCTTTGAAAATCTAAAACCTTCACGCCTCTTAATTCCCTACAAGCCCTAATGCACCTTCCACACCTGATACATCTAGTAAAAAGGTGATCTATTAATGGATTACTTGAATCATTTGGAACAGTTCTGGACTTTTTTCTCCACTTTTCCGCGCTTACACCTAAATATTGATAAAGTGATTGCAATTCACACTTTCCATATTTAGGACATCCAGTACAATCAGCTGGATGTGTAGCTAAAATTAATTCCATAGCCATTTTTCTTGTTTTTTCTGTTTTTTCTGTTTTTATTTTTATCCTCATACCATCTTGAGCTTCTGTTTTACATGCTGGAACTACCTTATCATTTCCTTCTATTTCTACAGAGCATAATCTACAGCCACCAACCGCTTCAAGATCCGGATGTTTGCATAAATGTGGAATATATATCCCTGAATTTAGTGCTGCATCTAAAACAGAGGTTCCTTCTTTAACTTCGATTTCCTTTCCGTCTATTGTTATTTTCACTTTTAATCCCCCTAGTGTTTTTAATAGTTATTTTTTTCACAAAATGTGGTAAAAAAAATAAAGCTTATGATAAATTAAATAAAATTACGAACCAAGTTACTTCTAAAATTCATTATAAAGTTAACCGCAGAATATTTTAATTGACAATGGACGATTGAGAATTGACAATGAAGGATGTTTTTCTTCCTTTCAGTCAGAAAAACTGCAAATTATTATTTTTAGGTTTTGCATAGCAAAACCATACGAAATTTATTGCCTTTAGGCAATATAATTATTTAAAGATTTTCCGTAGCTAAGCGTAGGAAAATCCACCATCATTGTTAATTGTCCATTGTCAAATGTCAATTAAAAAATAAATGCGTTTCACTTTAAATCATTTTATAGCTTGAGACCTCAAAACGTTTGTAGGGGAATCCCATGGGCACGCCCAAACCCCAAAGGTGCGTAATTCTTTCTTTTACTCATTAAAACTCATTTAATTTTTCAGCTGCATTTTCTCCAGCTATTCTTCCGCTGTTTAAACAAAAGCCCATAGTGTTTCCCGATAATATGAATGGATAACTGTCTCCAAAAATATTACAAGCATCTGTACCTACAGCATATAAACCAGGAATAACTTTATAATCTTCTGTCATAACTTCGGTCTTATGATTTATTAAAATTCCGCCTATAGAGCCATATGCTCCTACATTTTGACGGCAGCAATAAAAAGGCCCTTTTTCAATTGGCTGCATATATTTTCTATCTTTTTCGAATATTTCATCAAAGCCTTCAGCACACATTTCGTTGTATTCTTCCACTTGATTAACTAAACCTTCAATATCAATTCCTGCATTTTTTGCTAATTCCTCAATACTATCACCTTGTGCTATAGGTTCATAACCATTTTGAAGATCCCTTTCCCATTCTTCATCAAAATTATCAAATAAATCGTGTGGATGAACGTGAGAAACTATATCTGGACCTTTTTTCTTATATTTCTTTAACATCTTACTATCAAATATTGAATAAGCAACGCTGCCTGGTTGAGCAGTAATTGCATTACCTGTAAAAGTTGTATTTGCTATTTGATCTTCTGGCATAAATCTTTGACCAAGTTTATTCACCCATAAACATGGCTGACGAAATGCTCCATCTAAAATGAAATGATTCATATTATCTGGTAATTGATACATTAGCTCCATATTGGCATTGGTATGTCCAGCACCAGCTTCCCAAGCCATTTTGATTCCTTCACCCTTCATTCCAGGTATAGCAAAATTAAAAATAGTTTTACCAAACTCATAGCCTGTCTCTTCTTTTATCATTTCTGGATTATCTCCAAAGCCTCCAGTCGCAAGTATTACTGCTTTTGCTCTTGCTTCTATTTCTTCTCCAGCTTTATTTTTAGCTATTACACCAACAGCTTCTCCGTTTTCAGTAATAATCTTACTTACTGGAGTTTCAAAAATTATTTCTACTCCTAGTTCTACAGCTCTTTCTGTCATTTTTTTAGTCATAGAAGTTGCTGCTCTTGGTCCTGGAATGCCGCCTCCTTCTGGTTTTACAACATGCCATGTGAATTCTCCATCAGAATAAGCTCTTGTGTTTTCAGGAGCACTAAAAGCTCTTTGAACACCAACAAATTCTACCCCCATATCCATAAGCCATTCAATTGTTTCTCCAGATTTAAAATAATAATCACGAACTAGTCTAGCATCAACTCTATAATGAGTAAAATACATATGCTTTCTAAAAGCTTCTCCTGGAGTTAGTGAAACCATCTGATTTTTTTGAATCGGAGAACCTACACCTAGTGGTCCCATACCCATATTTGCTGCTCCGCCAGTTGTATTTGATTTTTCAAATACAGTTACTTTTGCTCCATTTTCAGCTGCAGAAATAGCAGCAGCAAGTCCTGAAAGTCCAGCTGCAACTACTATTACGTCTGTTTCTATTTTCTTCATATTCTTTAACCTCCATTAATTTTATTGCTCCATACAAACACAATATGTTATTATGACGTTAGTATATCATCACAATTATTATGTTTCTTCCGACAAATGTTGAAAAAAACGTCTCATTTTGAAAACGTTTATTTCAACAAAATATTGATGATAACTTATATACAAGTATATATACTTATATTAAAATAGGGAGGTTATAAATATGAATACGACAAATGGAAACGAGGATTCAAATCTTTTAAAATATAAATTAGCACTATATGAATGCCTAAACCTTGGTAATGGAATAAAAGATATTCTTTCCATAGCTGAGCAATATTATAAAAAGCCAATTTTTGTGTGTGATTCTACTTATAACATCACTGCCGCTTCTTCACTTAGTAAAAATATGACCTATGGAATAAAATTTAGCAAAGATATGGTTTATTTAGATCCCTTAGAAATAGAAAGTATGAAAAAATATAAATTAATAGAAAATATATATAGCCATTCAACAGCATTTTATACTACTACCCCTGATCATCCAAATAATATATGGGTATTTTGTGCGATTAGAATTAAAAATATAGTTGTAGGACATATTGGTATTTGTTATGATAATTGTAAACCTACAGAGGATGAACTAAAGCTAGCAACTGTAATTTCACAAGTTATATCCATCGAAATGCAAAAACACGATTACTTTGTAAATAAAACCGGACTTCAATATGAATATTTTCTAACTGATTTATTGGAAGGAAAATTTGAAACTTTAGAAACTTTATATTCAAAATTACATATTTTAGAAAAAAATATTTATAAATATATTTGCATCATAGCCATTTCATGCGATGATTCCACTGATAACGCTTTGTTTAATAGGAAGCAAATGGATCAGTTAAGGATAGTTTATCCAAATATGATGTCCTTAGTTTACAAAGAAAATATTGTACTTTTAATTTCTCAAGATATACCATTTAAGATTAAAGATAAAAAATACTTAGAATTAATCAATTTTTTATATAGAAATAACGTAAAGGCTTCCATTAGCCAAAACTTCACAAATCCTTTAGAAGCTGACATCTATTGTAAACAAGCTTTCAAAACACTTGCCACTGGAAAACTTTACTTTCCTGACAAAACACTTTTTGAGACCTCAGATATGATGCTATATAATATACTGGATAATTGTACAATTAATGAGCTTCGATCTTATGTGCTTTACGAGGTTGCTCTTTTAAAACAATATGATAAGGATTATAATACTGAACTAGTTTTAACATTAAAGTCTTTTTTAAAAAATAATCGAAATGCCACAAAAACTTCTGAAATATTACATATTCATAGGAGCACCTTTTTTTATAGAATAAAAAAGATAGAAGATTTATTTAATCTATCTATAACTGATAGCAAAGCTATGTTTTTACTGGAACTGTCTTTTGCAATTGATGAATATATAAAAAATGCACAATAAAAAAGGAACAAATCAATGTTCCTTTTTTACTTCTTATCTACTCGCCATATCCAAGATATTTTTCAAGTAGTTCTTTTTTATTTGGGATTTGTCCGGGTCCTACTGCTTTTGTAGAAATTTCAACTTGATGTTCAAGCTTTCCAGCATAAAATAGTCTTGAACGATTCTTTTCTGCCTCACTAAAGTTAACTTTAATTTTACCATCTACTAATGCCAAATCACCGCTAATTCCGCAAACCGGACATTCAACTTTGTTTTCCTTATGCAATACTGTAAGCATATCACAATGACAAACTGGACAAATGCCTTCATCGTTACCTCTCCATTTTGTAAGTTCTGTATCGTCTTCACACTTTAAAGCTTCTGCAATATTTTGTCCCATTACTACCATACGATCCATTACTTCTTTATTTCCAACTACGTGTTCATGTGCCATTGCACCAAAATATTCATATTTATCAACTACACTTGTTCCCATTGAAATTGTAAACTCATACATAGAAGGCATAGCAAATGACAACCAGTTTTGCGTCATTGCTCCACCAACAGTTATAAGCGCACCAATTCTCTTTTTAAAGGATCTTTCATCTGGAAGCTGTTCTGGTTTTCCTCCTCTTTCTATTCCAGCTTTCTTAGCTTCTGTTCTAAAGGCTACATCATGAGATGGTCCCAATCTATCGCATACAGTTTTAAATCTTCCAGTAGGAGCTAAAACGTATGTTGGTGAACCAACTATAACAGCATCACATTCCATCAAAGCTTCATCAATTATATGCATATCATCCTTTATAACGCATTTCCCACTGGCACCTTGAAGTAATCCTACAACACAAGCAATACATCCTGTACAATCTTGAATATTTAAATCATCTGCACGAATAAATTTGACCTCATTGCCAGCCTTCTCACATTCCATTAATGCAGTTTTTATCATTACTTCAGTGTTGCTCATTTTTCTTCCAAACGATATTCCTAATACTTTCTTTTTAGACATTATTATACTTCCTTTATGTTATTAAATTTTTTTATTCAAAATCGATGGATTTTCCTGTTTTAGCTGACTCTCTAACAGCTTCCATAACAGCAAGTACTCTTCTAACCTCTGGTATTTTAACTAAAAGCTCTTCTTTTCCTTCTATTGCATTTATATAATTTTCGAAAAACATAACATGCTCAAAGTTAACCTTTGGTAATTCCTCTGTAATTAAAACTCCTTCTGGAGGTGGTCCAAAGGAACGGGTAGGTCCAGATGCTGTCATAGTTGTTTTTCCTGGAACATTTGTTAAAAGTCTTGTTGTTCTTGCTATTTTACCTTCAGGTTCAAAACCATCACAGTACATGCTTCCCTTATCTCCGCCTATAAACCAATGTCTTTCAAACCACTTTGGCTTATCAGCTAAGAAATATGTTCCAAGTTCGATTTCTCCAGTTATGCCATTCTCAAATCTTAACCATATTTTGAAATAATCATCTACTTCTTCATTTATAACATTTCTTAAATCTGCATAAATGGTCTTGATTTTGCTATCAACCATAAATAGCATTTGGTCTATTAAATGAACACCCCAGTCATACAACATACCGCCGCCGTATTTTTTATAAACATGCCAATCGTGCATATTTCCGTTTATTCCATAAAGCATAGACTGAATTGTATAAACATTTCCTAAAGATTTCTCATCAAATACTTGTTTTGCAGTTCTAAAATCTTCATCAAATCTACGTTGTTGATGAACAGTAAATTTCACTCCTGCATTTTTAACTTCTACTACCATTTCATCAAATTCTTTAACAGTCATAGCAGCTGGCTTTTCACAAATAATATTTTTACCTTTCTTTGCTGCTTTTGTTACAACTTCCTTATGAACATGGTTGCTAACAGAAATTATTACTGTATCTATTTCCTTAATATTCAAAAGTTCATCTATATTACTAGTTTTTAAGATTCCTTTTGAAGTAGAATCTTTCATTTTCTCCTCATCAATATCGCAAATTGCAAGAAGCTCAGCATTTTTTAATGAATTCAACATTTGTTCATGTATATGTCCCATGAATCCAAAACCTATTATTCCAAATTTAACACTCATCTTTTTACATCTCCTTAAATTACAAAATTTCTTAAATATCTAGTAGTTTGAATTACTGACTTTTTAGAATCTTCAATAGTTCCTTCAAAAGCTTTATCTTCGATTTCTATGCATGTATAGCCTTTATAACCGATATCTGTTAATGCAGAAACATATTTTCCCCAATCAATATCTCCAAGGCCAGGAAGCTTTGGTGACATATATTTTAAAGGTGTTGCCATTATACCAACATCATCTAGTTTGTCCTTAAATATTTTAATATCTTTATAATGTACATGGAAAATTTTATTTTTAAACTCATATATCGGTTTAATATAATCGATTTGTTGCCATACAAAATGGGATGGGTCGTAATTTATTCCAAAGTTATCGCTGTCTAGTATTTTAAATACTTCTCTCCAAATAGCTGGTGTAGTCATAAGATTTTGTCCACCTGGCCATTCATCATTTGTAAATAGCATTGGACAATTTTCTATTGCTATTTTTACTCCCTTTTCTTCTGCATATTTAATTATTGGAGGCCAAACTTCTTTTACTATTTCTAGATTTTCTTCTACAGTTTTGCTTGGAACCCTTCCCAAAAATGTAGTTACCATATTAACGC
>JAJXYA010000421.1 GCA_021780795.1 Bacillota bacterium
AATGGGAATGTATTTTTTAGCGTTAAGATGCTACTTCCTTTAGCGGCTTCCCTTGGTATTGGATATATATTTAAAGATAAGGGACTTGGTGACATAGTTGCCTTATATTGCAGTGGATTTTTTGGAATAGTAATGATAGCACCTACCATTCTTTCGCCCTTAAAGCTTGAATTAAGGAGTATATATATTTACCTTCTACCAGGAAGAGCTAGAGATAAAATTATTTCAGTTTATTCTATAACAGCAATTAAGTCTATATTATATTGTCTAATTGCCACTATACCGGTATGTGTTTTTGCAAGACAGATTTCCATTTTGAATATGCTTATAATTAGCCTTGCAATGACAGGTACATTATTTTTAGTTTTTTTAGGGGTACTTATTATAACACTTATACTTCCAACCTACGATGATGGTAAGAATTTAATATTTGTATATATTATAGATTTAATATTACTTTTACCTGCAGCTATAGTTACGATTTTAACAGGAATTTTCATTACAAAATCAACACAATACATACTATTAACTTATAGTGGAACTATAATAATTATTATAGTATTATTAGTATTATTAAGTGATTGGCTTTTTTCTAAAATAGAACTGAAATAGTGAAAGTTTAGAGGTGAAATTGTTTGCTAGATGTTTGTTTGCTAGGTTGTGGGGGCAGTATGCCTGTACCAAATAGGTATTTAACTTCATTGCTTGTTAGCTATAAAGGTAGAAAAATATTAATAGATTGTGGAGAAGGAACTCAGGTTTCCATGAAAATTGTTGGCAGTGGCTTTAAAAGTATCGATGCCATTTTAATAACTCATTTTCATGCTGATCATATAGCAGGACTTCCAGGAATTCTTCTTACGATTGCAAATTCAGGTAGAGAAGAACCTATTTATATAGTTGGTCCACCCGGGCTAAAAAATGTGGTTGAGGGTTTATTAACTATAGTAGGTGGATTGCCCTATGAGCTAAGACTAATTGAAGGTCCAAATTCTGATATAGAAATTTCTGATTTTAAAATAAAAACATTACCATTAGAACATACAGTTCCTTGTCTTGCATATAGTTTATATATAAGAAGAAGACCTAAATTTGATGCTGAAAAAGCAAAGGAAAGGAACATACCAATACAACTTTGGGGAAGGCTACAAAATGGCGAAAGCGTAATTTTAGAAGGTAGGGAATACAAGCCTCAAATGGTTCTTGGTGAAGAAAGAAAAGGAATTAAACTTTGCTATGCAACTGACTCAAGGCCAGTATTTTCACTAGCATCCTTTGCAAAAGACTCAGATATTTTCATTTGTGAAGGTATGTATGGTGATATTGACGCTTTAGAAAAAGCAGTAAAAAATAAACATATGCTTTTTAGTGAAGCAGCATTTTTAGCTAAGGAGGGAAAGGTAGATAGGCTTTGGCTTACTCATTTTAGCCCTTCACTTTTAGAGCCAGAAAAATATATTGAAAATGCAAAAAATATTTTTGAAAATACACAAATTGGAGAAGACAGAAAAGTCATAAGCTTAAAGTTTAAATAAAAAAGTTAACAAACTACCTCTTTTGTTATGGTAGTTTGTTAACTTTTTTTATTTAATATAAACCTATACTAAAAATATATTTTATAAATTCACTATCCCAATATAAAATATGATTTTTCCACCAATCATCTATATTATGTTGAAGATTCAATATAATTGTTTTATTAATTTGATTACTTTCAAGCTGCACTCTTAATTCAGATAATTTATATCTAAATTCATCATGATCTTTAATATGAACATGATAAGCTAAAAATTTAGTTCTTATTTGGAGACTTTCTTCATATTTAAAATAGTCATCTATATGTTTTTCTAAATTATCTAGTGCTTTTAAAAGTTCTTGCAGGGTATTACCGCTATACAGGACACTTAAAAATTCATTCATTTTGTCAAATAGATTTTTTCGCTTAGCATCAATACTTTCCAATCCAACACAATACTGAGATTCCCATATCAACATTTTATCCATAACTTGCCCCCCCATAAATAAAGTGTAGAATATATCTTTTATATTTATAATTTTACACTTAATTGCAAAATACTTCTAGTTATTATAGAAAATTTAATAAATATATAAGAAAGTAAAAGATTTGTCGAAAAATGATTTCCCGTCAATTAGTATGAATTTACTCTTTATTAAAAAGGATGTCCAAATTTAAAACTCCTTCTCCTTGTTGCCATTTGGGAGTATCTAGCATTATGCAGGAAGCTTTAATTAAAGATTGTATATCTTTAAATTTAAGCTCAGAATTACTTTCATACAACAAAGCACAAATACCGCTTATATATGCAGCAGAACAGTAAGTTCCTGAAAGATTGGTATAAAGCTTATCCAGTTTTCTTGGATAAATTTTCATTCCATTTCTTTCCGATATATAATTTGTGTCGGCATTTAAAGATAAAATATTGACACAAGGAGCAACGAGATCAGGTTTTGTCTTTTTGCAAATGGGACCTGAAGAAGAGTACTTGTATATTGCAATATTATCAGTTGAATCGATTCCACCTACCGTAATACAATTTTCTAGAGTTGCAATACCAGTTATAGAATTTTTAATATTTTCCATGCTACCGCTTGGAATAACAATTGTAATATTTTTTTTCACAGCAATATCAAACATTTTTTGAAAAAGTGATAGAGCAAAACAATCCATATTATCTGTTTCAAAGGGAAGGCAGATAACTTTCATATTCATTTTTTCAGCATCATCAAATAGCGTATTTAAAGCAATTAGTATATGAGAAAGGTATGCTCTTCCTAAGAAATTAAAAGCTTTTATACAATACAAGCTACAAGCTTTGGAGACTCCGTTTAAGCTGCTAATAATGCCACTAACAAAGGTTCCATGACCATTGTCATCATATGGGTAATTAAAGCCATTAATAACATCTACAAATTTTGCTATTTTTTTTGATGGACTTATGAGCTCAGGGTGTGGATAAACTCCGCTATCTATTATACCAATGCATTGATTTTTTCCTGTAAATTTAGATTTTACGTTATAGGTAACATTTCTATTAGAAGGATGATTAAAGTTATAAACATATGCATAGCCATCAAAGGATATATAAGCTACCTCGGGAAGCTCTATTAACCTTTCTATGCAATTAGCTGATATAGAAGCAAATACACAGTTTATATCTTTGATTGAACCTATCAAATCTCCTTTGCAGCCTTTTATTTTTAGTTGTACTTTATCAATAAATAAATTGCAGTGAATAATAACCCTATAAGTTTTGTAAAGGTTTTTACTCATATATATTTTTAAATTTTTGTCCAGCTTATTTTTTAATAATAACAAGCATAATGCCTCCTAAAAAAAGATGAATTATTAATATTGTATTTTCTTAAGAACAAAATAATAACTATCATTTCCATTTAAAAAGTATCATTCCTAAAACCATAACGATTAAGCCCAAAATTTTTGTTATGCCAAAAGGGAGCTTTTGGGTATCAAAAAATCCAAAAGCATCAATAACAGCAGCAGAGAGAAGCTGGGAAATAAGAATAATAGAAATAGCATAAGTAGTTCCAAGGGATGAAATGCCTTTTATAACTGTAAAGACAATGATAACACCGAGAATACCACCTAAAAAATAAAGTTTATTTGTTTCTTTTAAGTTTTTTAAATTAGTTTTGCTGAAAACAATTAATATTAATATGCTAAATATAAAACCTATTCCTTGTACAATAGCATTTGTTTGAAGTAAGCCTAACTTCTCACTAAGTTTTGTGTTAAATACACCTTGAAGGCTCATACAAATTCCAGCTAGCAAAGAAAATAATATTCCAATCATCTATCATCACCTAAAATATAGTATAACCAACAAAAAAATAAAAAAACTAAGAAATAAAATTCTTAGTTTCTTATAAAAAATATTAGTATCCAGAAGTTTGCCTATCATGATTAATATTATTTTTTCTCAAATATGCATTTTCAATATCTTCTTCACTAAAGTTTAATATTTTGCCCAGGGTTAAAAAGTCATTAAAAAGTGTTTTATAGTCATCCTTTGAGCCACAAGTTAAAAGATCATTTACATCAACAAATAGAGATAAAAACTGTTCTGTAACATCGATGCAATCATCATAAGCTTTTGGTTGTATATCGTCATAATTTTTATCAAGACCTATGCTCAATATAAAATGTAAGCAATCAACAAATTCTTCAAGAATAGTTTGCTTCTCAGAAGGGCCTTTATTACTCCAATACTTAAAACATCTAGTTTCGTTTGCCAGCTCACCTATCTCAACCTGAAGTGCAAGGGTTTTTTGAGAAAAATACCGATTCCCTTGTAAATTATGCTCGTTCAATATTCTAGTGTCTAATTGTTTTTGCAAATTGAACAATTTTTTGAAATCCATAAAAAAGCCGCCTTTCTTAACCTTTGTGTAACTTTAATTTTATATTAATTTAAACAATAAGAAAAGTGGCTACAAACGTTACCACTGAAAAATTTATTAAATTTTTAATAAATTTAATATTCTTTTAAGGGATAACTTTTAACTAGCTGATTTTTTTTATTTATATTTCTCCATAATTCGAATCTGTCTATTTTTACCATTTGGCCTGGTTCATTATGTGTAGAATTGTTAAAGTTTAAGTCGTTACTAGGTTTTTTAAAGGAAAAGTTTGTATTTCCTAAAGAAATTTGAAGGTTTCCAGTACTGTCTAAAACTCTAAAGCCGTGAAGTTTTAATTTTTCGTCTATGTTTCGGGATAATCTTGTTATGTAACCTTTATGTTCTACCCTCATATTAATAGATTTTTGAGGAGTCTCAAAACAAACCTCTCTGTTTAATTCAACCTTGAATCGTTTATAAGGTTTAATAATATCATGTAAAACCGAATCTAAAGCGTCTATATTTGGCTCATCTATTACTTCCATAGTAATATACAGAGATTGTTGCTTTTTGTAAACCTTATATTTTTTACAAAATTGTCTTTGTAGATTTTCAACATAAGAATTTGAATTCTTGTCGAATAGTGCAACTAAATAATACTTCATAACATTGTGCCCCCATACAAAATAAATATAATTTAATTATAACACAGCTGGACATAATTTCACATAACTATAAGTTGAAAAATATATGTCTATTATTAATATAAAATGTAAAAGAGGCATTTTTACGATATTAATTAAATAATGGCTTTAAATTGCCTAAAAAGATTAAAATTAATTTCAAAATCGCTATGATTATGTTATAATAAAAATCGGATAATTGTGAGATAGTAAATTGACGTATGTTTTATATATAAAAAATATAGTAAGGATGGATAAGGCAATGGACAAGTTGGTAATAAAAGGCGGTAAAGAGCTTTTTGGAAGTGTTGATATAGGTGGCGCCAAAAATGCAGCGGTAGCAATCTTGCCAGCAGCAATTATGGCTAGTAAAGATATATGTGTAATTGAAAATATTCCTCAAATTGAAGATATAGAATGTGAAGAAAGAATAATAGAAAGTCTTGGTTGTAAAATAACTAGAATAAAAAATTCTGTTACGATTGATAGTACAAGTTTAAATAATCTAAATGCAAATACAGAAGATGTACGCAAAATGAGAGCATCTTATTATTTAATAGGAGCATTGTTAGGTAGATTTAAAAAGGCTAGAGTTGAACTGCCAGGAGGATGTGCTATAGGGGTTAGACCAATAGATCAGCATATCAAGGGCTTTGAAGCTTTAGGAGCAAAGGTTACTATAGAGCACGGTACAATCAGTGTGGAAGCAGAAAATTTAATTGGAACTAATATTTATTTTGACGTTGTTAGTGTAGGTGCAACTATTAATGTTATGTTAGCAGCAACCTTGGCAGAAGGAACAACGGTATTAGAGAATGCGGCAAAGGAACCTCATGTTGTTGATGTAGCAAATTTTCTAAATACAATGGGAGCAAACATAAAAGGTGCAGGTACAGATGTAATAAAAATAGTAGGGGTTGACCAGCTAAGTGGTTGTAGTTACAGTGTTATACCAGATCAAATCGAAGCTGGAACATATATGATAGCTGCAGCAGCCTGTGGTGGAGACGTAACGGTAAATAATGTAATTCCTAAACATTTAGAGTCTATATCAGCAAAACTATTAGAAATGGGAGCTGAAGTAATAGAAAATGATGATTCTATAACGGTAAAATCAGCTAAAGGGTTAAAGGGAGTAAATATTAAGACTTTACCTTATCCAGGTTTTCCAACAGATGTGCAACAGCCAATGAGCGCATTATTATGTGTTGCTAATGGAAGAAGCATGATAAATGAGAGCATATGGGAAAGCCGCTTTAAGCATATTGATGAACTTAAAAAAATGGGTGCAGCTGTGAAGGTTGAAGGTAGAGTAGCAATAATAGATGGAGTAGAAAGATTAACCGGAGCAATAGTTACAGCTACGGATTTAAGAGCAGGTGCGGCAATGGTAATAGCTGGGCTTATTGCAGATGGAGTTACAGAAGTAACAAATATTGAACATATCGATAGAGGATATCCTCACATCGAAAATAAATTTAAAGCTCTTGGTGCAGATATCGTTAGAGTTTCATATTAAGTCTTTTCATTTGTAATACTTTCAGATAACTTAATAGAATAGGAGAAAAATATGAAGTTTTGTTCACTTTATAGTGGAAGTAGTGGCAATAGTATTTTTGTTGCTTCGGAAAAAGCACGAATTCTTATAGATGCAGGACTTCCAGGGAAACATATTGAAAATGCCTTAAAGGAAATTGGAGAGTCTGCCGATAAAATAGATGGCATTTTTATAACTCATGAACATAGTGATCATATTAAAGGTGTAGGTGTACTTTCAAGAAAATATGACTTGCCAATATATGCAAATGGTAAAACCTGGTCAAGTATGGAGAGTATGATAGGTAAAATAAAAGATCATAATATTAAGATTATAGATGAAGATGAAGTTGGCATAAAGGACATTATAGTTAAGAGCTATAGTATTCCTCATGATGCAGCAATGCCTTCTGGCTATATTGTTATGTGTGAAAATAAGAAGGTATCTATAGCAACGGATTTAGGATATTTTTCAGATGAGGTTAAGGAAGCACTTTCAGAATCAGATGTCATACTATTAGAGAGCAATCATGACGTGGAGATGCTTAAGTTTGGACCCTATCCATACCCTTTAAAAAGAAGAATATTAAGTAATGTGGGACATTTATCTAATGATGATTGTGCAAAAGCAATACTTGAAATTTTAGATGATAAAAAGAAAAAAATAATATTAGGACATTTGAGTAAAACTAATAATATTCCTGAGCTGGCACTAAAGACTGTTGTAAATGTTTTAGAAGAGG
>JAJXYA010000051.1 GCA_021780795.1 Bacillota bacterium
CTCTTTTAAATCAGACAATATATCACTATATATGTTGCTGTTAATTAAAACTATTTTTTTACAACATTCTGAAAAAAATTCATGTGCATTTTCTTTATTAAATCCATATATATCTATAATAATATGCTTCCATCTTTTTAGCCAACCAGGTGTTGTTAAATAATAACCGATGGAAGAAAAATATTTTAATAGAGCATCGCCAGACAGTATTGATAAACATGATTCAAAAACATTTTCATCATCAAGATTTTCGTCCATTTTAAACTCTTTATGAATCGGAAGCAAAATTACTGCATCTTTTTTGTAACCTGCTTCAATAAGCTTATTATATAATTTTTCCCTTTGATGCCTGCAATTTATACAATCCAACGGATAGTATTTAAATTCTATATTTACATTTTTTAAGTTTCTTAAAATAATTTCTGCTTCACCTTTGAAACTTTCACAAATCAAAATACATAGTTTATCATCCATAGTGTCATCTCCAATTTAAAGGATATCTACCCCACTTATTTACACTCTCTGAAATCTCAAAAAGAATATCCTCACTAACTTGATAAGGAATATCTCCTAAACTATCACATATAATAAAGCCACCACCAGCTCCAGCTTTTCTTATTGCATCCTTTACATTACTTTCAGCTTCCGCGCCATTCCACTTGCACATTTCAATTCCATTTAGATTTCCAAGTAATGTAGCTCTTTTATTAACTTTCTTCTTTACTGAAGCTAAATCGTCAGTATGACTTACGAGAACAGCTTTAATACCAGCTTCAAGTATTTCCTCCAATATTGAAACTGAACTTGCCGAAGAAGTAGCAATAGCAACATCACTTTTAATAGTCGGTATAGTTCTCTTTGCAGAAGGAAATCCAGTCTTTAAATAAATACTTTTAGGAATAATTGAAGATACACTTGTAGAATCTACAAATGTTATAAAGGTTGCCCCTGCCTTCAATTGCAAATTAGCCCATTCAGTGCAAAACATTTCATTAATTTTTATAAGATGTTCCAATAACTCTGGCTTTTCATAAATAAGTTCAATGTATTTACTAAAGCCTAATTGAAGAATAGGAAGTGAAAATGGTGATAAAACACTACCAGTAATCGGTACTTGTGTTCCTACTTCACTCCTTAATATTGATATTGTTTCAAGACAATCTCCAAGAACTTTACAATTTTTAACATCCGGTAGCTGTAACTTTAAAATATCATCAAAATTTTTTATTATTGGTTCCCCAGCATTAGGAGGACCTTCTTCACTGTATATAACTTCACTTCCAAAAGCTGCATACTCATGAGCAGCAGAATACAATGGATTTAAACAATCATTATTGAGTTTTTTTAAAAGGGCTAATTGTCCTCTTGCTACATTAATTGGTTTACTAAAATATTCTTTAACAGACATATCTAAAAATTTTGCACAATAATGAGTACACATGAGGAATAAAGGAACTTTATCTGGTTCACCCATATTCATAGTTGTTAATACTCTTTCCATAGAAGTATATTTTTTTTCCATTAGGCTTCCTCCTTCAACCACCTGTCTATTATAACAATATTATCAGCTGCACTTCTACCCATTTCATCCGCTCCCACTTGTTTCCAAAGCATGTTGTCCATTAAAAAAGGTGCCCCTCCAACTAATATTTTAACTTTAGCTTTCTTTTCATGAAACATTTGAGATATTTTCTTAATTTTCAAAGCAGAAGGATACATCAATACCGATATAATAATTATTTTTATTCCATCTTTCGTGACTTTATTTATTATTTCCTCTGGATCGTTTATAGAGCCGTAATCGATAAGGTTAAATCCACTAGACCTTAAAACAGCACTAACAATTTTCTTTCCAAGAGTGTGATAAGACTCAAGAGACATAATTGCAATTGGACAAGTATTTTTAATGGGTAATTTTTTTTCAATCAAAATAGAATTAACAATTTCCTCACAAAGTCTACTGCTCATATATACTTGTGACAGAGCTACTTCTCCCTTTTCCCACTTATCTCCAATAGATGTTAAAGACTTAACTATATACTCATCAATAAAATCCATTCCATTTTTCTCTTTTAAAAAATGCCCCACAATTTTATTAACTTCTAATTTATTATAATTAAGCAAAGCTTCTTCAAATGCTTCCCAGTTCATAATCTTGCCCTCCCCTTTAACATTAACTCCCTTAAAAACCAATACAATAATATTCAAATCATTACAATTATTATACTCCTTATTATTATATTTTCCCATATTTTTTTAAGTTCATTTTTATTATATGTTTAATTTAATTAAAAAAGCAAAACAAAATGATAAATAAGATCAATTTATGATATAATAAAATCATTTAAATTATGCAAAAGGAGTTGCTTTATAAATGATGAACGAACCTACTGAATATTCAATTTCTAGAGCAGCTGATATCGCTTCTGGAACTCTTGAAGATGAAACATCGAAGCTAAGACGTATCCTATACAATCAAACCCCACAGGATGGTACCTTTAGTCAGCGTATTCCAGGTTTACATATAAATCGCTATTCAAATAGGGAAATGAACATAATGAAAACCTTCTTCTTGCCCTCATTATTAATTGTTGCACAAGGAAAAAAGACTGTTACTTTAGGTAAAGAAAGCTATGAAGTAGGCAGTTCACAAATGCTTATGTTCCCAGTTTCATTACCAATTGCACTCCAAACCACACAAGCTAGCATTTCTAAACCCTTCCTAAGTGTAGGCTTGGAGCTATCACCTCAAAAAATATCGGAGCTGGTCCTAAAAGTGTATCCTAATGGTCTCCCTACTATTCGTCAGAGAAGTGCTGTTTACTTAAGTTATGCAGACTCTGGCATTATTAATGCAGTAATTAGGCTTGTGGAATGTCTTAAAAGTCCTAGCGATACTAATTTATTAGCACCACTTGTGTTAGAAGAAATTTTGATACGAATACTACGCAGCAAAATCGGTGTAATGGTTGCTGAAATGGGCTTTGCAGATTCTAGCATTCAAAGAGTTGGTAAGGCAATTTCCTGGCTTCGTGATAACTTCAAAGAACAGATAAAGATTACAGATTTAGCTCAGTTGGTGCACATGAGTGAATCATCTTTTCACGAACATTTTAAATCAGTTACTTCTATGAGCCCTTTGCAATACCAAAAAGCACTACGTCTTCATGAAGCTAAAAATCTAATGATCTCTCAATCAATGGATGCTCGCACTGCAGGTCAGCTAGTTGGATATTCCAGTGATTCTCAATTCAGTAGAGATTACAATCGTTTTTTTGGAAAACCTCCCAAAAAAGATATAGCGAGTTTACGTCAACAAACGTAAAATTAAATCTATCAAATTTAATGATATTTAAAAAGACATTTTCGGAGGATTAGGCAAGAATCAAAGGAAAATATGCAAATTTTTTTATAAAATTCACGATAAAATGAAATCATAGATAAATAATATCATTGTTAGGAGGAATTTATTATGCGTATTTTTGTTACTGGTGCAACAGGATTTATTGGTTCTGCTGTGGTTCATCAGCTAATCGAAGCAGGACACGATGTTCTTGGGCTTGCACGCTCAGAGGAATCGGCAAAAGCACTATCCTTAGCTGGAGCTACAGCTCATCGTGGTTCTTTGGAGGATATTGTAAGCCTTCGTCGAGGAGCCGCTATGTGCGATGGTGTTATACACACAGCCTTTATGCCTATCGCGGCTGTTTCTTCCAATCCTGCTATTGCTTGTGAAACAGATCTTCGTGTTATCGAAGCACTTGGAGAAGAGCTTGAAAATTCTGGGCGTCCTTTAGTTATTACTTCTGCTATAGCAGTGCTCAAACAAGGTATAATTGGCACAGAAAAAGATATGGGTGACTCCACTGCACTTGGTGCTTTACGTATCCCATCTGAAAAAATAGCTCTTTCATTAGCTTCCAAAGGCGTAAGAACATCGATAGTTCGCCTTCCTCCATCAGTACATGGAGATGACAAGCATGGCTTTATCCCTACTCTTATTAATATTGCCAGTACTAAAGGAATCTCAGCCTATATTAATGACGGCACTAATTGCTATTCTGCAGTTCATCGTGAAGATGCTGCAAAGCTTTTTAGGTTGGCAGTAGAAAAAGCACCAGCTGGGTCAATCCTTCACGGTGTAGCAGAAGAAGGTGTTCTATTTAAAGATATAGCTGCAGCAATCGGTCATCGCTTAAATTTGCCTGTAACATCATTATCTAGAGAGGCTGCAGAAAAACACTTCAGTTGGTTTGCACCTTTTGCTGCCATTGACAGTCCCGCTTCTAGCGATTTAACAAGGAAGCTTCTTGGATGGGAACCTATAAAAACAGGCCTAGTTTCAAGTATAAATATAAAATAAAAATAAGGCAGGCTACTTATTTAATTAATAAGTAACTGCCTTGTTTTTCCAGCTACCCCTCTTCCACCTAATTAATAATAATATACCTCTAACTACCTCATCTAGTGCCATACCTATCCAAACTCCAACAAGACCTAAATGAAAATTTATACCTAGAATATATCCTATTCCAACGGAAAATCCCCATTGAGATAATATCCCAAGCACCGTTGGAAATTTAACATCTCCTGCAGCTTGCATCGCATTAATGATTACTAGATTGCAGCTTCTACCAAACTCTAGCAATATAGTGATAAGCATAATTTTTTCTCCTAAATTAATAATTTCCTTGTTACTTGTAAATAACTTAAAAGTAAAGCTGCTAATTAGGAAATTAATAGTTGCTATTAAAATGGCTACAATAATTGCTATCTGTAAAGTTTTCATAACTCTTTTATAAGCAAATGGTTCATCTTTATCACCAATTGCGTGTCCAACAATTATAGAAGTTGCAATTCCAACTGATAATGAAAATAAATATGAAAAATTACTTAATAAATTGCTATATATTTTTGTAGTAATTGCTACTATTCCTAAAGTATTTACAAACATAGTAACTACAATTTGAGAAATATTATATGATATATTTTGTCCTGCCGTTGGTATTCCTAACCTTATCAATTTTATAACTATATCTTTTGGAAATGGCCTCATATATTTAATAGAAATTTTACCGTCAATAAACTTATTAAAAATCACTAATGCAATAACTAATCCCACTATCTTACTGCAGGTTGTGGATATTGCTACCCCTTCAACACCTAGTTTTAAATATTTCAAAGGTCCATATAAAACAAAATAATCACCAATTATGTTAAGTACATTCATTCCAAAAGAAATAACCATTCCAATCATAGTTTTACCATTACTTCTGAATATTTGTGTAAAGGAGTTAAAAATTGCATCAATAAATATAAAGCCTCCTAGTATCTCAATAAATTTATTTGCATCATTAAACATTTCTGCTGGTACCCTCATAAAGTGTAATAATGCTCCACTTCCAAAAAATATTATGATGCTTATAAATGCACTTAATAATAAATTAAAGGTGACAGAAACCGTATAGATTATATTTATTTGTTCTTTCAACTTAGCTCCTAGATACTGCGAGATAATGACCCCTGTAGCACTAGAAATAATTGAAAAAGCTAAAGTTAAGAAACCTAAAAGTTGATTAGCATTTCCAACTGCACCTACTGCTGTATCTGAATAATTGCTAAGCATTATTGAATCAATATATCCTAATGACATAACAAGAAAGGTTTGAACAAAAATTGGCCAAGTTAATTTAAACAAGGAAGAATTTTTTATATCACTAATTTCTTCAGTCTTCCTTATATTTTTATTTTTCCATAAATAATTTAACATTGTGTTATCTCCTATCAATTTGACTATATATTTTAATGATATTATAATTAAAATAATGTTAAAATTCTTGCAGTATTGACACAATTATTAACACTATCTTGCTAAAAAGGAGTTTGATTTATGGATTATTATGAATTCCAAAGACACGAAGAAAAGAAGGAACATGGTAATATTATGTTTCCATTTGTTAAATACCACACAGATATTCCTAATTGCATTTCATGTTTTCCCATTCATTGGCATGGAGATATTGAAATCATTTTTGTTAATTATGGAAACTGTTATTACATAGTCAACTCTAAAAAACTTCTTTTAGAAGAAGGAGACATTCTTGTTATTACCCCTTCCGTATTACATTCTTTTTATCAAAATGGAAATAATACATTTTTAGGAGATACCTATGTTTTTAATTTAAATATTATTAATAACAACATGGACATATGTAATAGTAAATATTTTAGGCCTTTATTAAAAGGCGAATGTAGTCCATATTTATTGATAAAAAAAAATCACATAGCCTACTCAAAATGCATGAAAATTATGAATGAACTTAGTTCCACTTTCAAAGAAAAAAATGAATTCTATGAAATAAAAATCAAGGCTTTTTTATTAGAACTTTTCTATATATTTTTTACTGAAAAAATTATAACCTTATCCTCCAAACCAAAGGAAGATAAGGTTACAAAAATAGCAAAAGAAATTCTTACATTTATAGAAGAAAATTACGAAAACAATCTGTCGTTACAATTAATATCAAATACTTTTGGAATTAGTGTATATCATTTATCCCACATTTTTAGAAAAGCCACCGGCATTTCTTGTATACAATATTTAATTGATTACAGATTATCAGTTGCTGCCAATATGTTGCGTCAAAATAATTTACCAATTTTAAATATAGCTCTTGATACTGGTTTTAATAACATTTCTTACTTCAATAGAACTTTTAAAAAGAAATTTAATGTGACTCCTACAGAATATAGAAATTTATTATACCTTTGAAATTGATAACTTTAATGCATTAATTGAATAGTGTTATTGTAAACATCTTTCACTGCTGCACCAGATACACAATCTATGTCTACAATGGTCTGTCCTTTATTAACAGCTTTTACTGCCTCAGAATCAAAAGGTATTCTACCCATAAAAAACAGCCCTCTTTTTTTACATAATTTTTCTATATTTTCTGTATTTTTTAAGTTAGTGTCATATTTATTTATACATATTGCTGTCATAACCCTAAACTTCCCTGCTGTTTTTACAATACGTTCCAAATCACTAATGCCTGATATGGAAGGCTCAGCCACTATCAAAACCATATCCACACCGCTAAGTGATGCTATAACAGGGCATCCAATACCAGGTGAACCATCTATTATTGTTAATTTCTCATTATCACTAAATCTTTTAGCATTTTTCCTTAGATGAGTTATTAATTTTCCTGAACCATCGCTGCCTATTTCCATTTCTGCCCTTGAAATTATTCCTTTATCCAATTTTGTAATAAATACATCAGCTGTTTTTTCATCCTTCAATTTTATTGCATTATGC
>JAJXYA010000208.1 GCA_021780795.1 Bacillota bacterium
GATCTGTTAAAAATATTCTCAATCTCTGTTAAGAAGTTTTGTCTTCCTTCATATAACCCCTTAGTACCATTTTCCGTTCTTACCTGGTAATCTAAAAAGCTATCTCTAATTCTTACTATAGAGGAAATCTGTACACCTGTACCTAATTGGCCTGGTCCCATTTCATTATTCATAGTAGGCATACCAAAGGGTTTTGTAGTCTCCATGGTAGCCCTTTGCCTTGAATATCCTTCTGTATTAGCATTAGATATATTATGAGTGGTTACATCAATAGCCTTTTGTTGAGCGCTCATCCCTCTCATAGCTACATTAAAAGTTGAAAATAATCCTGACATTTCTTTCACCTCATACTATTTTTTTACTTTACCATATGCATTATAAGTTGCTACTTCTCTTACTGGATTTAATACATTTAGTATTCTGTTTGTAAAACTTAGCCCTTGTTTTATAAGTAACTCATTTGTATCCTTTTGCAGAACAACCTCTTGCAATAACTGCTTAATTTTATAATAATTATTTTCAAGTTCTGCATCTCTAAATTCTTCTACTATTTCAGTCATAGCTCTACTTTCAGTAATCTTTCTTCGTTCAACTTCCATATACGCTATGTTTTTATTAGCTTGTTTAATTTTGTCCACACAAGCTTCCATTCCAAAAATGTCATTAACAACTATACATCTGTGTTGTTCTTCAAGTTCTAGTAAAAGATTCCTTACAGCTTCTATTTCCTGTACCATAACATTATTTAGTTTTTCTTTCATAGCTAAATATCTCTCCCCTTCATAATGTCAATAATTTTTTTAGCTGTTAATGTTGAATCCATTTTATAGGTACCTTGCATTACTGCATTTCTTATAGCTTCCACCTTTTCCTGGGAATTACCTAATTTACCATCTAACGATAATGAACTTAGGCTTTTTCCTACTGAAGATAACTCTATAGTATCTTTTTTTGAAACAGTTGTCTTTGATTCTATTTTAGATGTATTGCTTTTATAGAAACTAATCACATTATTTTTTATTCCATCTATTTTCATTCTTATCCACCCCTAGCTTTTTATATGTTTAAGCCTAATTTCTATTCTATTCTATCTATTCCTATTATCGTACATAATCTTTTAAAGTTTATACAGTATTTAATTATTAGTCAAATTTTAATAGCTTATTTACAATTTATTTTTATTTTTACCTAAAACAGTATACAATTTACAACACAAAAAAATAAAAAGAAATAAATTTTCTTTATTCCTTTTTATTGACATATGTAATTATAAAACTTAGAATTCCAAAACCATAACACTCTTAAAAGTATACATTACATAAACCCAAGTTATTTTTTAAAGATGCCTTATAGTAATATATACTTTTTCATTTATTCTACTAAAGCTTTAACTCTTTCTTCTCCACTAATTATGCTAGTGATTCTAACTCCAAAGTTCTCATCTACTACTACAACTTCTCCGTAGGCTACTTTTTTACCATTTACTAATATATCTACTGGTTCTTCTGCTAACTTATCAAGTTCAATTAAAGATCCAGTACCCAAATTCAAAATATCTCTAATATTCTTTTTAGTTTTTCCAAGCACTACGGAAATTTCCAAAGGAACATCTAATATTAAGTCAATGTTTCTAGGAGAATTATAAACTGGCGCCTTTGTTAGTGGCGTAAAAGATGCTTGCCTAACCTCTACTTGCGGCTGCGGCCTCTCAATTGGTTTTGCATAATACTCTGGCTCTGAAGGCACATTCGTATAAGCTGGTGCATGTTGTGGCGCTGCATTTACACGAACTGTTTCAGGTGTTTTTGCACTTTGTACACTGGCTACTTTAGGAGCTTCTTCAGTTTCTTCTGTGCCCATCATAATAGAGACTATTTTCTTAGCAGTCTCTATAGGAAGAACTTGCATTATAACACTATCAATTAAATCACCAATAGTCATTCTAAAAGCTACTTGAACAACTTCCTGATCTTCATCTATAGTATCACTTAAAGGTGAAGTAGTCTCATCCCATATCTTAGATTGTGGCGGTGAAATATTTACTTCTCTAGCAAACATTGTTGCCATAGATGTTGCAGCAGAGCCAATCATCTGATTCATAGCTTCTGAAACAGCACTTATTTCAATTTCTGAAAGCTCTGGTGTACCTTGTATTTTGCCATCTCCACCCATCATTAAACTTGCTATAACTCCCGCATCAGTAGTCTTTATTACTAAAAGGTTTCCCCCTGAAATACCACTTGTAAACTTTACGTCTAAGGCAATATTAGGAACCTCAAAGTTAGCTCTTAAGTTTCTAAGTGTATTTACTGAAACTACTGGCGTTGCAATATTAACTGGTTGACCTACTATAGTGGAAAGAGCTGTTGATGCTGAGCCCATAGATATATTTCCAACTTCACCTAGTAAATCTCTCTCAATATCAGAAAGCTCAAATGTCTGTATAGGTTCAGAGCTTACGTCATGGTCAGAGCTTGCGCCACCTCCATTTAAGAGAGCGTCGATTTCTTCTTGCGAAAGAAAGCCGTTACTCATAATTTTCCACATCCTTATCTATTATATCTAATATCTGAATTCCTCTGTTTTTACCTATAGTACCTGGTTTACCACTATAACACAAATGTTCTTCAACAAATACTTTAATCGGGCTATCACTTGAATTATCTAATGTAATTACATCACCTTCAGTTAATTGTAGAAATTCATTTACAGTAATATTTGTACCACCTAGCACCCCTGTTATTGGGACACTTACTATATTTAATCGCTCTTTTAATTTGTTTCTAGATTCATTGACAATTTCTTCATCATTTTCTCTAAACCAATATTGAACAACTAGTTTATCAAGTACTTTCTCAATACTTAAATAGGGTATACAAATATTTATAAAGGTACTATTATTACTCATTTCTACCGAAAAAGTAATTAGGGCAACAGGTTCATTTGGCGCTAAAGTTTGATTAAGTGCAGGATTAGTTTCTAATGCCTCAATCTCTGGTTCTACTTCCAAAACATCTTCCCAAGCAAGTTTCAAGTTAGATATAAGTCCCGCATTAACATTTTTTAATATATTTTTATCTATATCAGAAAATTCTTTGAATTTAAACTTTCTGGTACCCATCCCACCGAGAAGTATATCAATTATTTGAAAAGAAAACTGAGGATTAGTCTCAAATAATATAGAACCACTTAAAGGCGGCATTTTAAATACAGTTAAAATGGTAGGGTTAGGAATTGAATGAATAAATTCCTCATAGGTTATTTGCTGGATACTTTCAATCTTAACCTTCACATTATTTCTTAGCTGTGCAGATAAATAACTTGATATTATTCTTCCATAATTATCGTGAATGAGCTCAAGCGTTCTCAGATGATCTTTTGAGAATTTTTGAGGACTTCTAAAATCATATAATTTAATTTTATGTTTTTCCTCTTCACCCGGGAGCTGATCTGGTTCTATTTCCCCAGAAGATAGGGCAGATAGAAGTGAATCTATTTCACTTTGCGATAATACTTCTGCCATATTTCTACCTCATTTCTCTGTATACAGTATGATTACTATGTTGAATGAAGTTGCTATTTCGTACAGTATCCATTTTAATTTTCAATAAGTTTACCAATATCAATTAATGTAACTATCCTATCTTTAAAGTTTATGACCCCTTTAATGTAGGTTTTTTTTCTGTCGGTTTCAACTTTTTCAACTAAATCCTCTTCTATTTCTAATACTTCATCAACTTGGTCTACAGTTACTCCAACAGATTCTTCTTGTAAATTTAATATAATAATGTTTTCTTGACTACCATCGCCTTTTTCAATATCTAAAAGGAGGTTTATATCTAAGAGAGAAATTATATTCCCTCTTAAATTAATTAAACCTTTTATGTATTCTGCAGACTTAGGTACTTTTGTTATTTCCATCATATCATTAATGCTTTGAACTTTAGCAGCTTCTACTGCAAACTGTTCGTCATTAAGTTTAAATACAACAACTTGCATAACGTTTCCCTCCTAGCCTACAACTTTTTTTATAGCTTCAAGTACTCTATCTGCTTGGAATGGTTTAACAATAAAATCTCTTGCTCCAGCTCTTATTGCGTCCATAACCATAGTCTGTTGCCCCATAGCGCTACACATAATTATTTTTGCAGCAGGGTCAAAAGCTTTAATTGCTTTAACCGCTTCAATTCCATCCATATCAGGCATGGTAATATCCATAGTAACAACATCTGGTTTTTCTGCTTTGTATAGCTCCACAGCTTTTATTCCATTGCTTGCTTCACCCACAACTTCAAACCCGTTTTTCTCCAATATATCTTTTATCATCATTCTCATAAATGCTGCGTCATCAACGATTAATACTTTAGCCATTTTATATTACCTCCAATTAATTTATACCTAATGAATTTAATATTTTCTCTAGTGATCCGGGCATTGGTATATAGTAGAAATGCCCGCTTATTTTTTGATTTTCTTGTAAAAACTGTGTTTCTAAATCAAGTACGTACTCATCAAATTGACCTGATTCAATAAATGTAGTTGATAGTATTGCCCCCATCATATCTAAAGTAACAGCTGGTACAGAAGGCATAAGAACAAGATTCGTAAGTTTTGCTATTGCATTCATGTAAGAACTTGAAATAATATTACCTATTTCACATAATGCTGAGCTTCCAATCTCTGTTATCTGTTCTTGCTCTTCACCTATCAAACTTGAAATAATTTTTAAAGCAACTTCTTTTTCTAAAGTAAACAGTATATTCCCTGGTGTATCTCCAAGTACTCGTACAATTACACCAATTACTACTTCTTCAACTCCTATTTTAGAAAAAATATCATCAAAGGGAACAATATTTACTGATGGCACGGTCATATCCACTTTTTCATTCAATAATTGAGATAAGGAAGTTGCAGCATTTCCTGCACCAATATTACCTACTTCTTGCAGAACATCTAATTGAATAGGACTAAGCTCGGAATAATCCATATTATACCCTCCTTACACTAAAGCAGCAACATCTAGTATCAATGTAACTAGGCCATCTCCTAAAATAGTTGCTCCTATATATTCTTTTAATCCCTGTAGTGTTTTTCCTAGTGGCTTTATTACAATTTCTTGTTGACCTAGCAATGAATCTACTAAAAGTCCTACTATTTTTTCTCCAACTTTTACAATAACAATGTATTTTTTTGTTTTCTCACTAGTTTCTGTTTGCAATTTTTTACTTACCCTTACTAGTGGAATTACACTATCATTGTAAACAATAACTTCTTTATTATTAGTTTTCTTAATTAGTTCATCCTTATAGTCTATTACTCTATCAATATAACCAAGTGAAATAGCCATAGTTTCATCACCAATTTTTACGAGTAGCGCTTGGATAATTTGTAGTGTCAATGGCAATCTTATAATAAAGGAAGTTCCTTTGTCAATTTCACTTATAGCATCTACTGTTCCACCAAGGGCAGCAATTTTAGTTTTAACAACATCCATGCCAACGCCACGTCCAGAAATATCTGTTACTTTCTCATTAGTGCTAAAGCCTTGTGCAAAAATTAAATTCTTTACATCTGAATCTGACATTCCTTCAGTATTTATACCAATTTTATTAGCTTTTGCCTTGATTTTATCAACATCTAGTCCCTTACCATCATCTTCTACTTTTATTATGGCTTTAGTACCTTCAGGATAAGCTATCAGTTTAATCTTCCCAATAGGGTTTTTCCCTTTAGCAATTCTTTCTTCACTCGGTTCTATGCCATGATCTGCAGCATTTCTAAGCAAATGCAATAGCGGTTCACCTATTTCATCAATAACTGTTCTATCAAGTTCTGTTTCTTGCCCTTGTATTACAAGTTCCATTTCTTTTCCAAGGTCTTTTGATAAATCTCTTATCATCCTTGGAAATCTATTGAATACTACTTCTAATGGAAGCATTCTTATTTTCATTACTAAATCTTGTAACTCTGATGTGGCCCTAGCCACCTGTTCTAAAGTTTCATTTAAATCAGTCAATTTATGATTACTACTTATTTGTTCTAGTCTTGTTCTATGAATTACAAGTTCAGAAACCATATTCATAAATTTATCTAGTCTTTCCAGTTCAACTCTCACTGATTGATGAGCTTTTTTATGAACTACTGTTTCTTTCTTATCATTATCTTTATTTTTTTCCTCCACGGTAGCCATGGTTTTTACTGTTTCCATTTTAACTTCTGGAGATTTTTCTATTTCTTTAAAGTCCCCAGATTTATCCGAAAGTTTTTCCTTAACAATTTTAACGTCAACATTTTCTACCATTACCTTTTCCACTTCAGAAATATTTAACAAAATATCAATTACTTCTTCTCTGTCTTTATTAGTAATATAAATTAAATTTATTTCAAACTCAAAATTCTCATTTTCTATTTCTTCTGCTCCAGGTATAGATTTAATTATTTCACCATATTCTTCTAAGCTCTTAAAAATGAGAAATGCTCTTGCTGACTTAAGTAGTGTATTTTCACTTATTAGAATCTTTATTTCATAGGCATTAAACATTTTATCCATAGCTTGCTTAACAACATTAATGTCATATTCATTAAGACTAATTCTCTCATTAAGATTAGAGTCACTCTCGCAAGCTACATCATTTTCTTTCTCTGAATTTTTAGCAGCATCATTTCCTTCTGCTATAGAATGCAAATCATGCAATATGTCTTCAATTGAAATTTCCTCAGAAATTCCCTCTGAAATATTATTTACCATTTTTTCTAAAGTATCCAAACATCTGAATAAAACAGTTACTACTTTTTCTGTTACTTTAAGCTTACCTTCTCTAAATTTAGATAGAACATCTTCCATTTTGTGTGTTAATTCAGCCATTTGACTAAATCCCATAGTTGCAGCCATACCCTTTATAGTATGAGCTACCCTAAATATTTCATTTAACTTATCTATATCTTCTGGATGTTGTTCCAGCTCTAGAAGAGATTCATTCAATGTCTGCAAATTTTCCATAGACTCTTCTAAGAACATTGACATATATTGTGATGTATCCATTTTTTCCCTCCTTATTAATCATTAATGCTTAATTGTTATCTGTTTTATATTTTTTTATAAATAAATGTAGATGTTTTTTCAAATCCATACTCTTTGTAATTATATATACTTTCAGTAGCCCCAACAAAAAGTAATCCACCCTTTTTTAATGACGCACTAAATTTTTTATATATTTTATCCTTAACATCCTGATTGAAATAAATAACTACATTTCGACACACTATTAAATCAAAATTACTTTCATAGTTATCTAAAAT
>JAJXYA010000013.1 GCA_021780795.1 Bacillota bacterium
TGTTCCTGTGATTGGAAAAATACCTAGATTAATTGGAATAAAAGCGAAGCAGTTTAAACTATGTGGAATGATGCTCCAAAAGCCAAAGGTAATCCCAATTGTATTAATCAAATAAGACACAACACACCCAAATGGGTAAGTAACGAGAAAAATAGAGGGTGACCTTAAATAAAGGAATATACCAAATATCCAAGGGATTACAAAGCCAACAAAAATATTAAAAATCACAATTTAACCTCTCATTTTAAAGCTTAATTTATTATTAATAGCATGTGAGTAAATCCATATAAAAATACTCGGTAATTGTTTAAATTTTGTAGTATCCAGAGAACTCCACGACGGATGGTGACACGCGCAAGTAGAATTCGTAAAAATGTTTTTCGAATTGCTATAAGTTTGATAGTGAGGAAGAAATGAGATATTATGAACTCCTCAAGGTGATATTTACGAATGAATCAAAATCGAGGAACTAAAAAAGGGAATTTAGTATTTTTATAGAATAATATAACCGTTTATAAGGAAATATTAAACGAAGAAATCTACTACTTTAAGTGTTCAATACCTCTAACATGGCGATTACTAAAGGATAGTAATAAAGCTAGACTTAAGAGGAGGTGAGACTTATTTTTAAAATATGGAGGGAATTTGATATGATGTATACAAAGGAACAAATTGATATCTATCTACATAAAATTGGTTACAAGAAAAAGATTGAATTAAATGGAAAAACGCTTCAACAATTACAAATTGCACATTTAAAGAATATTCCATATGAGAATTTAGACATTTTAAACCATGTTCCATTATCACTTGATGCTGAAGACTTGTTCAAAAAAATAATATTGAAGCATAGGGGGGGTTATTGCTTTGAACTAAATGGATTATATAGCAACTTATTAAAAAGCCTTGGGTTTAGTGTTATTAATCTGGCAGGACGGTTTGCTAATGATGATACTGTCATTAAGAAGCGAAGTCACCGCATACTTAAAGTTAGAACTAATGATGGTATCTATATCTGCGATGTGGGGGTTAGGAATGAATCCCCTAGAATTGCACTGAAATTCATAGATGGGTTAATACAAAATGATGGTGTAAGTGAGTATAAATTTGAACAGGATGATTTTTATGGACATCTTCTTTGGCAGAAGGAGAAAGGTCGTGATTGGAAAAAAATCTATGGTTTTACAGATGAACCTCAACTGGATATTGATTATATCATGCCTTCCTTCTTCTGTGAGAAACACCCGGATTCGCTTTTTATAGGTTTTAAAAAAATATCAATCTTTACTGATACAGCGAATATTACTCTTGTAAAAAACACCTTAAAATTTTATGAAAAGGCAAAGGTAATAAAAGAAATTGAGCTAAAAAACAAGGTAGAGATTGATAGCACTCTTGAAAAATATTTTAGAATAAAAATAAATGATTAATAAGATTATGAAAATGATAGATGGTTATGATAAGTCATAGGTATTAAATTTAAAACCCCATTTCTATAAGCTATAGAAATGGGGTAAAATTTTAAATTAAGTTATTTAACTTTGTGTTTTATTAAGCAGCGGAAATCACATTAGCAGAGCTAACTTTTGTGTAAGCTTTGTAAATATAACCTACTTTGCCATTGTAATTAATTTTATACCAATTTCCACTTTCAGAAACAATCTGAACTGTTGTGCCATATTTAATCAATCCAAGTTTATTTGAAGACGCTGAAGCTGTTGCTCTGATATTCAATCCACTTTTAGCTGTAATCGTAACATATACTTTCTTAATAGGTAATACTGGTGGTGTTACTACCGGCGGTTTTACTGCTGGTGGTACTATCACTGGTGCCGTTTGTTGAGTTACTGCTGTTGTGGAAATTTTCCAATTGTTAGAATTTGTTGGTGAAACTGTTTTGTTATCTTCAATATATTTAAGCATTAAACTTCTAACTTGACCATCATCACCAAGTGCTTTTGCTGAATCATAGGTAACGATAGAAGGATCTGTACTACTTAGTCCAGCAGCGGCCATAAATCCACCACCACCATTGTATCTATAGTTGTTTATTGCAACTGTAAATACATCTGTATCTTTAACTAATTTTCCGTCAACCTTTAGATTCTTTATTCTGTTACCAGATACAACTTTTTTAGTAACTGGGTCTATTGTGCAAGCTGGTTGTGTTAGGTCTATATCATAGGTAGCACCATACAATTGATCTAAATTGTAATCAGCAATATTAAGTGTTGGATCTTTTACAATTGGGTCTGTTGGGCTTGATGTTTGTTTGTAGTATCTTTGTGTATATTCCATCCAATCCTTTACTTGTTTACCTGTCATTTTTACTCCATAAAGGAAGTTTTCATATACATATACGCCCATGATATCTTGTCTCTTAACATCGCCCTGTGGCACTTTTGCTGTTAAACTAAGTGGAGCTGCTATTGAAAGTTGTGTTCCAGCAGCTTTCATCTGAACTTTATTTACAAGTTCCATTATTGATGAAGGTTCAGTTAATTGTTTTGCACCTTCGAAGACTGCTGTTGATTTTCCTATTACAGTGTTTGTATATTCTAATGTTTTATCTTGGTATGGTTTAGCTATTGCAAGTATAGCTGGATCTTCAGCAATGGTACTCATTGGAACAGCAGTAGTTCTTACAGCTACCATTTTTCCAGTTGTATCAAAGTTTATATCAATTTGAGATATATTTTGTCCAAATTTACCTGGCTCAGTTACAAGTACATTCTTGCCATCTGGGTTTACTAAGGTCTTATTTACTACATTGTGAACATGTCCAGCAACTATTGCATCTATTCCAGATACTTTTGTTGCAATTGCATTAATTTGATTTTCTTCTGTAGTATCACTTGCACTCTCAAGTCCACTATGGGCAGTTACTATTACATAATCTGCTCCTTCAGCTTTTATGATTGGTACCCAATGTTTAGCTTCATCAACTAAGTCATTAAATTTTAGTCCTGCATAGTTAGATGGGTTTTCCCAACCAGGTACATTTTTAGTTGTTAATCCTAAAATTGCAACCTTCTTTTCTACACCGTTAACGTTAAAGGATTTAATAATATATGGTTTAACAAAGTTTGTGTTACCATTATAAATATTAGCTGATAATACGTTTATTTTGTTTGTATTAGCATCCTTGATAATTCTATTTAATGTTGTTAATCCATAGTTGAATTCGTGATTTCCAAGTGTCCATGTATCATACTTCATTGCTCCCATAACCTTCATCATAGGATACTCAGTTTTTGTATCAAGCATATTATAATAATAAACTAGAGGATTCCCTTGAATTGTGTCCCCATTATCAACTAACATAACATTAGGATTTGCTGTTCTTACGCCAGTAACATAAGTTGAAATTTTAGCAAGCCCCTGTCCTGTGCTAGGTGCTTTTGAAGTAGCATAATCATAATTTAATATGCTTCCATGTAAATCAGAAGTTGCTACAACAGAAATAGTCTTTACTGAATTTTCAAGTCTTGTTTTTAATTCGTATTTAATACCCTTATTTGCTTTTACGTTTGCAAGTAATGCATCTCTAACTAACACGCCTGTTTTAACCATAGTTTTGCTTACATTAGGATCTGTGAAGCCTGCAAAACCGTCTCCACCAGTTAGTATAAAATCTGGTCCAGCTAATTTAAGAATTTCTGTATCGCTTATTGCTGTGCCATCTTCTCTTGTTATATCAAATACTCTAGAACCAGTAGCAGCTCCAGAGCTGTAAGTAAACTTAATTCCAGATATTTGTATTCCTTTTCCACCATCTTTTACAGCTTGTTCTAATATTACTTTTAATTGTGCCTTTGTAACTGAAACTGTATTTATTTCATTATCAAATGGCATAAAATAAAATATTGAACCAACAGTAATATCGCCTTTGTTAATATCAGTTCTTAAACCGCCGTTATTTTGTATACCTATATCTGCTTTTGCGCTTGCTCTAACCACATCAGCGCTCCAAATACCAAGGATGCTTTCACCATAAGGTGAACCAACTTGAGTTCTTGTTAAATTATTTGCAGTAGTTCCAATAACTTCAGCGAATTTAGGTCCAACTTCTGCTATTGCAGCATCTATAATTGCTTTAACTTGTGGGTCTTGTGCTGGAGTACCTGCAACATAAGCTGCATCAGTTGGTTTTAAATTTGGGTTTCCTATTTTGTATCCGTTTACAGCAGTGGTATCTAATGCTTTATAATCTGTTCCGCTTGGAGGTGCAAAACTAACTTTACCATCTGCTTGCACTGTCATTTTTGCATCAACATAGCCTTTTCCACTGGAATTAGCAATGTATATTGGTAAACCATTAGCACCTACACCTGTAACGATGCTATGTGAATGTCCACCAAAAACCGCATTAACACCAGTTAATTTGTTTGTTATGTCATATATCTCACCTTTACCAGTATCTTTATAACTAGCATCATATATGTTTCCTGAGTGTACAATAGCAATAATTACATCAGCAGTCTTTGCTGCTTTAATTTCAGCTGCGCAAGCATTTATTTCAGTAGCAGCATCTGTAAAAATATAATTATTTGTATAGGCTGGCATTATTATGTCTTTTGCCTCAGCGGTAATTGCACCAACAAATGCAATTTTAACACCATCTTTAGTAATAATTTTGTAAGGAGCAAATTTTCTAGTGCCCTTACTTCCATCAGCATTTTTATTGTATAGGTTTGCTGCAACAATTGAATAACTAGCATCTTTCATAGTTGTATTAACTACTGTGTCTAATTCCCAGTCAAATTCATGATTTCCAAGAGCTGTAACTTCCATACCAATATTACTAAGTGCCTTTTGTACTGGTACCCCTCTAAGAACGTTTGAAATTGGAGACCCTTGATATAGGTCGCCTCCACCAACTATAATTGTTCTGTCTGGATTTGTAGCTTTTGCATCTTTTATGTTTTTTGCAAGAACTGCACCTACTGGTAGAGGTGTTGCATCAGAACTTAAAAGTGTTCCATGAAAATCAGTAACTTCAATGATGTCAAATGACTTATCACCTGTAGCTGCTCTTGCAGTCATTGTAAGAGCAGGAGAAACTAAAGTAAGAGTCATTAGAAATGTGATAGCTATAGATGTCCATTTTTTTGCCTTGTTCGATCTAAATGTCTTGAACAAAATACCACTCCCTTTTTTTATAATTTTTTCAAATAACGATGTAACTCATAATCCAAGATATAGTAATGTGTAAGCGATTCCACATTGCAAATACTGGATATGTATATAATTATATTACTTTACTATAATTTTGTAAATATTAAAAAATATATATATTAATGCAAAAAATTCTTTTTAAAAATGTTAAATTTCATTAAAAAAAACATAGAATTTTAACTGTTATATTTATTAATTCACTTATAATATTTAAAAAATACATACCTTTAATTTCCAATTAAAAGATGATAGATTCCATTGCTACTAGGTATAGTTGTTAATTAAATAGAAAAAACTACCCTAAATATAATTTAAGATAGTTTTTCTATTATAAAAATTGTGTTTTTTTTATTTATCTATCCCATAAAGCCTTCATGATGTTATCATATTCATCTTCTACAGCACGGGATAAAACTGAAAGTATATTAAAAACTAATTGTGCATCAAAATTGTCACTAAAAGGTATGCAACATTTAGCATTTATTATATTGTCTATTTCATAGAAAGATATGAATTTATAAGAACTATTAAGGTCGTTTAAAAGCTTATATAATTTTGCTTTTACAGTATCATCATTAATGACATTAGCTATGTCATATATGTACATATCAGCGTAGGAATCATCGTCAGTCATAGCCACTACAACTTTAACTTTGGCATCTTTAATACTTTGTTCTTCAGGAATAACAAAAGTTGTGAATCCTTCAATATTATTATTAGTAACCATAGGCAGTTTATGTTCATTTACAAACTGTTGAAATAAATTAGCGTTTTGTCCCATGTTTATGCCCCCTCAAAAATTTTAATAATTTTTATTATTATCTCACAAATGCTTAAATAAGTAAATAAAACAAAGAAGTGTTTTGTTAAATCATGTTGACATACATTCAAATATATAGTAGTATAAATGAAAGAATAAATAATAAATCACCTTTAATTTGGTCCGAGAGGCCGAGAAGGAAGTAGATGTTTTATAGTGGTATTACTACGCCTTCTCATAATAGAGATGGCGTTTTTTATTTATTAAAAACTTAATTAAAAGTACTGTAGTACCTTTAAATTTAGTCCCGAGAGGCTGAGAAGGAGTGGAAGTAATATGTTAAAAGGAAGACACTTAATTGACCCAATGGATTTTACACTAATGGAGCTAGATGAGATTTTTGACTATGCAGATGAAATAATCAAAAGCCCTGAAAAATTTTCTCATATTTGTGATGGTAAAATTTTGGCTACGCTATTCTACGAACCAAGTACACGAACAAGATTAAGCTTTGAAGCAGCGATGTTAAGACTTGGAGGTCAGGTGTTAGGTTTTTCTGAAGCGAATTCAAGCTCAGCAGCAAAAGGAGAAAGTGTAGCAGATACAATAAAAACAGTAGAATGCTATGCAGATATTGCAGCAATGAGACATCCTAAAGAAGGAGCTCCTAAGGTTGCATCTATGCATTCAACGATGCCAGTTATAAATGCTGGTGATGGTGGACATCAACATCCAACTCAAACATTAACAGATCTTTTAACTATAAGAAATATTAAAGGAACATTATCAAACTTAACCATAGGAATTTGTGGAGATTTAAAGTTTGGTAGAACAGTTCACTCATTAATAAAAGCCATGTCAAGATATGAAAACATTAAATTCATACTAATTTCACCAAATGAATTAACAATTCCTAAGTACATTAAGGTAGAAGTATTAGAAAAAAATAATATAGAGTTCCTTGAAGTTGAAAGACTAGAAGAGGTTATGCAGGATTTAGATATCTTATATATGACTAGAGTTCAAAAGGAAAGATTTTTTAATGAGGAAGATTATATAAGACTTAAAGATAGTTATATACTAGATAAAGAGAAAATGGAAAAGGCTAAGAAAGATATGATAGTTCTTCACCCACTTCCTAGAGTAAATGAAATAGCTGTGGAAATTGATACTGATCCAAGGGCTTGTTACTTTAAACAAGCAAAATATGGTATGTATGCAAGAATGGCACTTATTGCTAAGCTTTTGGGGGTGGATAAATAATGGTAACAATAAATAGTATAAAAAGAGGAATAGTAATAGATCATATTAAAGCTGGTGTTGGAATAAAAATATTTAACTATTTAGGTCT
>JAJXYA010000444.1 GCA_021780795.1 Bacillota bacterium
TATCATTGTCACTTGAATCCAAAGGAGATTTTGGACAATAAAAAATTTGATAATATCACTCAAGTATGGCTTTATGGCGATCATTATAAATGGAGAGCTATGAGGAGTTATGGGATAGACGAAAAGTACATTACTGGAGATGGAAGCGATTATGAAAAATTTTTAGCTTATGCCAAGACGCTTTCAAGGGCAATAGGAAATCCGTTATATCACTGGACCCATTTAGAGCTTCAAAGATTTTTTGGGATTTACGAGGTTTTAAATGAGAAAACAGCACCATTAATTTGGGAAAAAGCTAATGAAAAGCTTAGAGGAGATGGATTTGCAGCTAGAGATTTGATAACCAAGTCAAAGGTGGAAGTTATTTGTACTACTGATGACCCTGTAGATTCTTTAGAAAACCATATAAAAATTAAAGAACTTAAAGATTTTAATGTAAACGTTCTTCCTGCTTTCAGACCTGATAAGGCAATTGAAATAAATAGAGATACTTTTCTTCCATGGCTTGAAAAACTTAGACAAGCATCTGGAGAAGCTGTTTTGAATTTGGATGGATTTATAGTAGCTTTAACTTCAAGAATCGAATTTTTTAATTCCTTAGGCTGCAAAGTTTCCGATCATGCCTTAGATGAAGTAGTATATTTGGAAGCAGATAAAGATGAAATAGCTAAAATTTTTGATAAAGCATTAAAAGGAGAAAAGGTAACTAAAGAAGAAGAATGTAAATATAAAACTTATGTTTTAAAATTCTTTGGTGAGATGTATCATAAACATAATTGGGTAATGCAACTTCATATAGCAGCTTTAAGAAATAACAATACAAGGATGTTCAATAAATTAGGACCAGATACTGGCTTTGATTCTGTTAATGATTTAAGCATTGCTTATCCATTATCAAGATTTTTGGATTCACTTGATAAAGAAGGAAGACTTCCTAAAACTATTTTATATACATTAAATCCTAAAGATAACTATGTTTTAGGTACTATGCTTGGTAATTTTCAAGGAAGTGAAGTTTCAGGAAAAATACAATTTGGTTCAGCTTGGTGGATTAACGATCATAAAGATGGTATGGAGGAGCAGATGAAAGCACTAGGAAACTTAGGAATGCTTAGTACCTTTGTTGGAATGCTAACTGATTCTAGAAGTTTCTTATCTTATACAAGACATGAGTATTTTAGAAGAATTCTTTGTAATCTCATTGGAGAATGGGTTGAAAATGGAGAATTTACAGATGATATAGAAATATTAGGAGAACTAGTGAAAAATATTTCCTATAAAAATGCTAAAATGTATTTTGGGTTTTAGAATAAAATAATTGAAATAAATCAATGATAAATATTAATTAAGCACAAATTTGTTAACGTGTGCAAAGTGAGTATCTCACTTTGCATGTTAAATATAATAAATTCATATAAAAGGAGAAACCAAAATGAAAAAGATGAGTCTTAAAGAAAAAATTTCATACGGCTTTGGAGACTTTGGTAATGGATTTATGTTTGATTTAGGTCAAGCGTATTTGCTAAAGTTTTATACCGATGTTTGCGGTATAGCTAGTGTGGCGGCAGGAGGAATATTTTTATTTACAAAATTATTTGATGCATTTATGGACCCTATTGCGGGTACTGTAATCGATTCAAGAAAAAAGGTTGGTAAGTATGGAAGATTTAGGCCTGTAATGTTTATTTCCAGTATATTTTTAGGTATTTTGACGGTATTAACCTTCATAACTCCTAATACTTCTATTCATGGAAGGCTGATATATGGGTATGTAACATATATGCTTTGGGGATTGATGTATTCCTTTACAAATGTACCATATGGTTCTTTAGGTTCAGTAGTAACTCAAGATGTACAGGAAAGAAGTCAACTGGCTACATTTAGACAGGCAGGTTCTTTAGGATCATTATTAATAACAGGTGTAGTATTTATGCCCATAGCAACTAGTGTGGGAAACACCAGAGTTGGTTTTGCAGTTGCTGCAACAATAATGTCTATAATAGGAATTTTATCATTTTTTATAACCTTTAAAAACACAAGAGAAGTTGTTGAAGTTAAAAGATCAACAGAAAAAGTTACAGCACGTCAGCTTGCAAATGCTGTGTTTTCAAATAAACCACTGTTAACAGTAATTCTAATGACAATATTTTCGATTTCAGCTTATAATATTAAAACAGCAATGATGGTGTACTTTTGTCAGTATTATTTAGGCAATGTCAAATATATGATAATTATTAATTTCTTTAGTATAGGAAGTTCTATTGTAGCTATAATATTCATTCCTCAACTTGTTAAATTATTAGGAAAGAAAAGAGCATCAGTACTTGGATTTGCTATGAGTTTTATAGCTGATGGACTTAACTTTATTTTACCAGTTCATTTAGTTTCATTTACTTTATTAATGGCTATTTCCTTCGTTGGTATAAGTATTCCAAATGGAATAACTTGGGCTTTTGTTTCTGATGTTATAGATTATGGTCATTGGCATACAGGTGAAAGAAGAGAAGGAATAACTTATGCAGCATTTAATTTTTCTAGAAAAATAGCACAATCTATTGCAGGAGCTCTTTCTGGTTTTGGATTAGGATTAATTGGATATGTTCCGAATGTAAGACAAACTGCTCAAACTTTGCTTGGAATCAAAGGACTTTTGATGCTTTATCCAGCAATTGCATTAGTAATAGCAGCTATAGTAATAGGAATTTTATACGGATTATCAGATAAGAAATTTGAAGAAATAGTAGCAGATCTTCAAAATGGGAAGACGGAATTTACACAAATTCAACAATAATTTTAAATAATATACAGTAAAAATAAAATGTTCACTGTAAAAGTGTTTTAGTTGATGATGGGATGCTATCATGCTAAATATGTAAATGCAGTTAAAAATTTATTAGAGGATTGCAAAACAATAAAATAATTTAAATAAAAAAGTATAATTGGTATTGTTAACGTGTTCAATAAATGATATTATAATCTTTATAAGGATTGTTTTATTGTTGTTTATAAAATTGTTCATGTTAACAATATTTTAAATGGAGGAATAAAAAATGAGATTGAATAAAAGTAGTTATGAACAGTACAAAGAGTATCCCGAAAAAATAGTGCAATTTGGAGAAGGAAATTTTTTAAGAGCATTTGTAGATTGGCAAATAGATAAAATGAATAAAGAAATAGGATTTAATGGCTCTGTAGTGGTTGTGCAACCTATAGAATTTGGATTAGTTGAAAGGCTAAATGAGCAAGATGGTCTTTATACCCTTTATTTGCAAGGGATAAAAGATGGAAAAGCAGTAAAGGAACATTCTTTAATTAATAGCATTAGTAGAGGAATAGATCCGTATAAGGAGTTTGATGAATATTTAAAGGTAGCTGAAAATGCTGAAATAAGATTTATTATTTCCAATACTACAGAAGCTGGAATAGCTTTCGATGGAAATGATAAATTTACAGATTCGCCACAAAAAAGTTTTCCAGGAAAACTAACGAAGTTTTTACATCATAGATTTAAATGCTTTAATGGAGATAATAGCAAAGGTTTAATTATTATTCCTTGTGAGCTTATAGACAGAAATGGAGAAAAGTTAAAAGAAACTGTATTAAAATATGCAGAACTTTGGAACTTAGAAAAAGAATTTGTAAAATGGATAAATGAAGCTAGTACGTTTTGTAACAGCTTAGTAGATAGAATAGTAACTGGATATCCAAGAGATACAATAAAGGATATAGAAAAGGAATTAGGCTATGAAGATAATTTAGTAGATGTAGCAGAACAATTCCACTTGTGGGTTATCGAAGGACCAGAATGGATAAAGAATGAATTTCCTGCAGAAAAAATTGGTTTAAATGTAAAGTTTGTAGAGGATATGACACCATATAGAACTAGAAAAGTAAGAATTTTAAATGGAGCTCATACAGCACTAGTTCCAGTATCCTACCTTTATGGACTAGAAACAGTAGGTGAAGCTGTAGAACATGAGGTTACTCACAAATTCATAGAAGATGTCATTTATGAAGAAATAATTCCAACTTTAGATTTGTCAGAGGAAGAATTAAAGTATTTTGCTGGTGCTGTAATTGAAAGATTTAAAAATCCTTTTGTTAAACATTATTTGATGAGTATTGCATTAAATTCTATATCAAAATTTGAAACAAGAGATTTGCCTACTTTACTGGAATATGTAAATAGAAAAGGACAGCTTCCTAAAAAATTAGTGTTTTCTTTAGCAGCTTTAATAAAATTTTATGCTGGAAAAAGAGGAGAAGAAGAAATAAAGCTAGCTGACGACGAAGATGTATTACAATCATTTAAATCTCTTTGGGACAACTTTGATGGAACTAAAGAGGGCTTGAACAGTATTGTAAATAATGTGCTATCTTGGGATAATAAATGGAAAATGAATTTGAATAATGTCAAAGGACTTACCAATTTAGTTACTTATTATTTAGATAAAATTGAAAATCAAGGCATTAAAGAAGCTATTAAAGAAGTGTTATAATAATGTTGGAGATGGTTTTATGAAATCAATTATTAAAATAGATACTAAGGATAATGTGGCAGTAGCATTAAAAGATCTTGTGCAAGGTGAAAGTATTGCTGTTGAAGAAAAGGAAATAGTTATTAAAGAAGCTATAAATAGGGGGCATAAAATAGCTATATCTGATATTAGAAAAGATGAGGATGTAGTAAAGTATGGTTTTCCTATAGGGCATGCTATTTTAGATATATTGGAAGGTCAATTAGTTCACACACATAACATTAAGACAAATTTAGATGGGATAAAAGAATATACCTATAACAAAAAACTATCACAAAATGATTGTGAAATTGTAGATATGAAATTTAAAGGTTATGTAAGAAAAAATGGAACTGTAGGAATTAGAAATGAATTATGGATAGTTCCAACTGTTGGGTGTGTAAATGGTATAGCAGAAAATATTCTTAAAAGTTTTAAAAATGAAATTGGTAAACTAGAGATTGATAACACTTTAGTATTAAAGCATAATTATGGTTGTTCTCAGCTTGGGGATGACCATTTAAATACCAAGACTATTTTAAAAGATGTAGTGAAACATCCTAATGCAGGTGGTATATTAGTATTGGGCTTAGGTTGTGAGAATAATAATTTAGAGGAGTTTAGAGAGTTTTTGGGTGAATTTGATGAAAATAGAGTTAAATTTCTAGTTGCTCAAAAAGTTTCAGATGAAATTGAAGCAGGTGTAGAGCTTTTAAAAGGATTGTATGATAATATGAAGAAAGATACTCGAGAAGAAGTATCTATATCAGAACTAAAATTAGGTTTAAAATGTGGCGGATCTGATGGATTTTCTGGAATTACAGCAAATCCGCTATTAGGTAAGCTTTCAGACTTAGTTATAAAAAATGGAGGAACTACAGTTCTTACAGAGGTTCCTGAGATGTTTGGAGCGGAAACATTACTTATGAATAGAGCAAGCAATGAAGAAGTTTTTGATAAAACCGTTAATTTAATCAATGATTTTAAAAAATATTTTATGTCTTATAACCAGCCTGTATACGAAAATCCATCCCCAGGAAATAAAGCAGGTGGTATAACTACTTTAGAAGATAAATCTTTAGGTTGTACTCAAAAATCTGGAAGTTCAGAAGTAGTTGATGTGCTAAAATATGGAGAGGTCTTAAAAAATAAAGGACTTAATTTATTGAGTGCTCCAGGTAACGATTTAGTAGCTGCGTCCGCTTTAGCAGCTTCAGGTTGCCAAATGGTTTTATTTACCACAGGAAGAGGTACTCCCTTTGGAAGTTTTGTTCCCACAATGAAAATATCCACCAATACTGAGTTGTTTAACTTTAAAAAAGGTTGGATAGACTTTAATGCTGGAAGTTTGCTTGAAGATAAATCTATGGAACAATTGCTAGAACAATTTTTAGCATATGTTGTAAAGGTAGCTAGTGGAGAATTTGTTAATAACGAAAAAAATGATTTTAGAGAAATAGCCATATTTAAAAATGGAGTAACTCTTTAAAATATAATTTAGGAGGAGTAGTTATGAAAAGAATTGAAACGATAAAAAAAATATTAGATGCTGGCATTGTGGCAGTTATAAGAGCTGAGTCTAAGGATGAAGCAATCAAGATTATTGATGCTGTAAAAAAGGGCGGAATTAAAGCTTTAGAAATAACTTTAACAGTTCCGGGAGCAGTAGATATAATTAAAGAAATATCAGAAATTTATAAAGATGAAGATGTAATAATAGGGGCAGGTACTGTTCTTGATGCAGAAACAGCCAGACTATGTATTCTTAATGGAGCATCCTTTGTTGTTAGTCCATACTTTGATGCTGATACTGTAAAGTTATGTAATAGATATAGGATACCAGTAATGCCAGGAATTATGACGGTAAAAGAAGCTATAGAAGCTTTAGAATATGGTGTAGAAATTTTAAAGGTATTCCCAGGAAATGCTTATGGACCTTCAATAATAAGTTCATTTAAAGGCCCGATACCTCAGGCTAACTTTATGCCAACAGGAGGAGTAAATTTAGATAATATTAAAGACTGGATTAAAGCAGGTGCAGTAGCAGTTGGTACAGGCAGTGACTTGACTAGAGGTGCAAAGACAGGTGATTATGAACTTGTTACTGAAACAGCAGCTAAGTTTGTAGCAGCAGTTAAAGTTGCTATGGAAAATAAATAATAGAAGGGTGTAGATATGTATGGACGTATTGACCTTTGGAGAAAGTTTAGTTGTATTTAATCCAGAAGTGAATGGACCTCTTAGGTATGTGAATAATTTTGCTAAATCTGTTGGAGGAGCTGAATCGAATGTAGCTATTGCCCTTGCTAGGCTTGGACATAATGTTGGCTGGTTTTCTAAATTAGGCAAAGATGAATTTGGAAGATACCTTCAAAACTATATAAGAGGTGAGGGTGTAGATGTCACAAGTGTAGCATTTACTGATGAAGCTAATACAGGAATATTGTTTAAAGAGAGATTTGCCAGTGAAAATCCTAATGTATATTACTATAGGAAAAATTCTGCAGCAAGCATGCTGTCTGAAAGTGACATAAATGAACAATATATAAAGAAAGCTAAAATAGTACACATAACTGGAATAACCCCTGCATTGTCGGATAGTACGAGAAAAGCAGTATTTAAGGTGATAAGTATATGCAAAGAAAATGGAATAATGATTTCTTTTGACCCTAATATTAGACTTAAGCTTTGGTCTCTTGAAGAAGCAAAACCAGTACTATTAGATATAGATCGG
>JAJXYA010000393.1 GCA_021780795.1 Bacillota bacterium
GATAAGGATAAAACATTAAGTTTGGTTGTGCTGCAGATGCTAAAGCTCCCCAACTTGTATTTGGCGATTGAATTCCTTGTCCTAAATAACTTAAGAAGGCTTCTCCAAATATAAAACTTGGAATGTCGAAAGTAATAGCTACAATCATTATTCCTAAGGTATTTGGAAGTAAATGTTTTGCAATAATTCTTGAAGGATTAGCACCTAGTGCCGTAGCAGCTAGCACATATTCCTGTTCTTTTATTTGTAATAACTGTCCACGTACAAGTCTTGCCATTCCAACCCATCCTGTTATAGTCATGGCAATAATAATAGCTCCGATACCCTTTTGAAATATTAATGAAACTAATATAACAACTACTAGATAAGGAATACTTCCAAGTATCTCAACTATTCTCATCATAATGTCATCGATAAGTCCACCGAAAAATCCAGCTATTCCACCGTAGATACTACCTACTACAGTATCTACAAAAGCTCCTATAATACCAATGATTATAGAAACCCTACCGCCAGCCCAGACTCTTGAAAATACATCACGTCCAAGATTATCTGTTCCAAACCAGTGCTGCATATTAGGATTAGCATTTACTAAATCATTATTTGTAAGTTCAAAACTAAATCCATTAATATATGGTCCCACAACAGTCATTATTGATATTAAAATTAATATTATTAACGAAGCTGTAGCTACTTTGTTTTGTTTTAATCTTCTCCATGCATCCTGCCAATAGGTCATACTAGGTCTTAATATTTCATCAGCATTAGCATTTTCACATCCAATGATCTGAAATTTTTCTTTCGATAACTGCGCCATATTTATCCCCCCTATCTCTTTTCTCCAGTTAATCTTATTCTTGGGTCAATCAATCCATATACTATATCTACTAGAACATATGAAATTATTACTAACGCACATAGGAAAACAGTTTGTCCCAAAACCATAGTATAATCTCTATCTCCTACTGAAGTTACAAAGTTAAAACCGAACCCCGGAATTGCAAATATACTTTCTATAACGAAAGAACCTACGAATATACCTGCCAATTGTGGTCCTAAAATTGTGATTGCTGGAAGTATGGCATTTCTAATAACATGTTTCCATACTAAGCTAAGTTTTGTGATACCTTTAGATTTTGCTGTTAATATATAATCTTGTCCTATTACATCAAGGGTATTCGCTCTCATATACCTTGCATAAGTAGCTATAGAACCAAAGCTTAAAGCTACACTTGGTAATATAGTGTATTTAAATCCGCCCCACCCGGTTGATGGAAGCCACATATTTTGAACCGTAAAGAAGTATTGCAGTAAAGATGCCATAACAAAACTTGGTACAGAAATACCTAATATAGCTATAAACATAACAAGATAATCTGGCCATCGTCCTCTATTAAAAGCTGCTAATATTCCAAGACTTACACCTATAAAAAATCCCATTGATATCGCTTGTATTCCCAGTCTTCCTGATACTGGTGCATGTAATTTTATAACATCACTAACTTTTCTTCCTTGGTAAGCAAGTGATTCTCCTAAATCTCCATGAAGTACAATATTTTTCATAAACCTACCGTACTGTACTACCACTGGCTGATCTAAACCATATTTTGCATAGAAGTTTGCTCTTATTTGTTCTGGCAATTTTCTTGCCATGGATGCTAATGGATCCCCTGGGATAGCATGTATCAACATAAAAGTGATAGTAGCTACTATCCAAAGAGTTACCATCATATAGCCTAATCTCTTAAGTATAAATTTAAACATTGGCATCTCCTCCATTAATTATAAAATACGCAACAGAGATTTACTCTGTTGCATTTTTATACATTTTGTTTATATTTTTGTTTATCTGCCTTGAGTGTATGCATATTTGAAGTCTTGAGCTCCAAATAATGGTGTCATTACTTTGTTTACATATTTATATCTAAAAGTATTTTTCATTCTGTATGCTAATGGTGATATAACAGCATCATCTACTACTAAGATTTGCTCAGCTTGTTTGAATAAATCTGTTCTCTTTGCTGGATCAGTTGTAGCAGCAGCTTGTTTAAGTAAATCATCATATTTTGCATTTGACCAACCAGTTGGAACTATATTTGCTCCAGTCATCCACATATCAAAGAATGTGTTTGGATCGTTATAGTCTCCTATCCATGCCATACCAGCTATTTGATAGTCCATTTCATCTGTTCTCTTTTGGAATACTGGCCATTCAACATACTCCATTTTCAAGTCTATTCCTAAATTTTTCTTATACATTTGTTGATCGTATTCTGCATTTTCTCTAGTTATAGCATCAGTTCCAGATTGTAAGTAAGTGAATGTATTTTTTGCTGGATCTGGATCTGCTCCAATTTCTTTAAGTCCTGCAATTAATAATGCTTTTGCATCTTTATTTGCATCCTTAAACGCTTTAAGTGGTTCTACACCAACTTTAGCTCTAAAGTCCTCTCCACCTATTTGAAGTGTTGGTGGGCAGAATCCATACGCTGGTTGTGCTAATCCTCTATTTAAAATTTTAACTCTTTCTTCTCTGTCAACCGCTAAACTAAACGCCTGTCTTATTTTAGCATTAGCAAAATATTTATTTTTTTGATTAAAGAACACATAATTTGTTCCAGGTGTGTTAGCTTTTAACACATTAAATTTACCTGTTGAATTAAATTTTTCTATCCATTCTTGTTTAGTAACTGCGGCATAATCAACAGTACCATTAAATAATGAGTTCATTCTTGCTGTTTCTTCTTTTATAATATTAAGACTAAGTTTCTCAAGTTTAACTGAATCTTTATCCCAATAATTTGGATTCTTTTCGAATTCCATCTTACTTTGGTGTGCCCAATTTTTTAAAACATATGGTCCACAGAATACCATAGTATTTGCTTCTGTACCATATTTATCTCCTTGAGCTTTAACTATATCTTCTCTTTGAGGGAACATAACTTTAAAGTAAGTTAAATCTAAGAAATATGGACATGGTTTATCTAATGTGAATTGTAGTGTTTTTGCATCTGTTGCCTTAACTCCTACTTCTTCAACCTTTGCTTTTCCAGCATTATAAGCCTGAGCATTTTTTAAAGGAAATAAAATAAATGCGTATGTTGAACCAACTGCTGGATTAAGTGCTCTTTTAATTGCATATTCAAAATCATTAGCAGTTACTGGCTTTCCATCACTCCATTGATAATCTCTTAAATGGAATGTCCATACAGTTTTGTCTTCATTAGTTTCCCATTTTTCTGCTCCTGCAGCTTTTATAACATCTTTACCATCTTCACCTTGTTCAACTCTAGTTAAACCTTCCATACAGTTAACTAAAACGTCTGATGAGTTAACATCAGTTGCTAATGTTGCATCAAGTGTCTTTGGCTCAGAAGTTAAAATACCATTCAAATACTGTTCTTTGTCTATTCCTGCTGCAGGTGTATTTCCAGCAGCACCATCCTTTGCAGTGTTTGCTTTTCCGCATCCTACTAATGCAACTGATGCACTTAATGATAGTGTTAATAATGCAGCTAATATCTTTTTGCTTTTCACTAAAATTCCCCCTTAAATTTTTCTATGTATTTATATAGCAATAAGTAAAATACTTATTAAGCCCTAGTGAAGATTTTTCAGAATAAGATACTTTCATTTTATAACTACAGTCTTCAAACACTATTTAAAGTTAGTTTGAAGAATAAGAGCATGATAACTTTCATAACCTATAAAAAATAAAAAATATTGCGTCAATTCAGACTATAAATGAAAACGTTTTGATTTCGTTTAAGAAAGAATGAAATCCTTTTCTTAATGTTTAATCCGTAGTAAATCTTGTAAGTAATTGTTGTTTAATTATATTGAACAATGAGAAATTTGAATTGTTTTATGTATTTATTATCATTTTTCTATCATATTAGCATATTTTTTGTAAGTTGTCAAACTTATCTGTCGTTTTAGTTGAGTGTTTGTTGATTTTATTATGATGTGATTTCAAGTAAAATATTCATATTACGAATTCATAATTATAATATTATGAATATTTTCTTGCATACTGCATCTTGCTGACTTTCAAATTTTTTTTTAAAAGTATATATATTTTCACTTATGGGTTATATAATATAATAAAGAAAAATATTTTAGTGATAATTCACATATTCTTTTAATTTATTATCTATTAACATGATGAAATGCTTCACTAAAGACAATCTAGATTAATAAATATATAGTAATAAAAATAAAACAGTTTATGGAGAATAGCAATTTATGATTGTTATCTACTCCTGATAACTACGAGGAGGTAATCTTATGAGTATTTTTAAAGGTTCTGGTGTTGCAATAGTCACTCCATTTAATGAAAGAGGAGTAGATTTCAAAAAACTTGAAGAATTAATAGAATGGCATATTAATTCTAAGACAGATGCTATTATAGTATGTGGTACTACAGGCGAGGCTTCTACAATGACAGAGCAAGAGAGAAAAGAAACTATAAAGTTTGTAGTTGATGTAGTTAATAAGAGAATTCCAGTAATCGCTGGTACAGGAAGTAATAACACTGCTGCTGCAATAAGCATGAGTAAATGGGCAGAAAAAATAGGAATAGACGGGTTACTTGTGATTACCCCTTATTACAACAAAACTACTCAAAAGGGCTTAGTTGAACATTTCAAAGCAATTGCAAACAGTGTAACTTCACCAATAATAATATACAACGTTCCTTCAAGAACAGGTCTTAATATTAATCCACGCACACTTGAAAAACTATGCGCAGTACAAAATATTGTAGCAATTAAGGAAGCAAGTGGTGATATAAGTCAAATAGCACAAATTAAAGCACTATGCGGAGATAGGTTAGACATCTATTCTGGTAACGACGACCAAGTTATACCTATACTTTCTTTAGGTGCCATCGGAGTTATCTCTGTCCTTGCAAATATAATTCCTACTGACATTCACAACATGTGTGAATTATATTTAAAGGGTGAGCATGCAAAGGCTCTAGAAATTCAACTCAAGTCTCTTGCTCTTAATAACTCTTTATTTATAGAAACTAATCCTATCCCTGTAAAAACAGCTATGAATCTTATGGGAATGGAAGTAGGGCCTTTAAGACTACCTTTATGTGAAATGGAAGAAAATAATTTGGAAATTCTAAAAAAAGAATTAAAAGCATATAATATCACTTTAAAGGAGGAAATTAGATGATTAGAGTGCTTCTGAATGGATGTAACGGAAAGATGGGCAAAGTTATTTCCGAAATGGCTAAAGCATCTACAACCCTTTCAATTGTTGCCGGTGTTGATAAAAATTCCTCTAATTTAAACTATCCCTGCTACAATAGCATATATGAATGTGAAAATGATGTAGATGTAATTTTAGATTTTTCAAGACCAGATGCTCTAGATGCCTTATTCCTTTATTCTAAAGAGAAGAATATACCTATTGTGTTCTGCACTACTGGTTACTCACCAGAACAGTTGTCTAAAATTCATTCCCTAAGTAATGAAATTGCAGTATTCCATTCTGCAAATATGTCTATAGGTGTTAATGTTGTTAATAATATACTTAAAAGTATAAGCAATATGCTCTATAAGGATTTTGATATTGAGATAATTGAAAAGCATCACAATCAAAAGGTTGACGCTCCGAGTGGTACCGCTCTACTTCTTGCAAATACAATTAAAAATTCTATTGAAGAAGAAACCATCTTCGTAAGTGGACGTGATGGTTTAAGTAAAAGACAACCTAAAGAAATAGGTATTCATGCTGTAAGAGGTGGAAATATTATAGGTGATCATGAAATCATATTTGCTGGCACGGGAGAATGCATTGAAATTAAGCATACCGCAATATCAAGAGAAGTTTTTGCAATAGGTGCATTAAAAGCATGTGAATATATATACGGAAAAGAAAAAGGTCTATATAATATGGATGATGTAATTAATATTTCAATTTAACCTTTCAAAAAAATAACCTTGGAACTAGAGAAGCAATCTCTGAAATATAAAATACTTCATTTGATTGCTTCAAAGGTTTCAAGTTTTTTTAATAACTCAGTTATGTTTAAAATTTCAACGAAATTTCACAAGAAAATTTTTCTTTGTTTTGTGATTGGTAATTATGTTCTATGGCAAAGAGAAAATTTCAATGATAGTATATGTTGACGCTATTAATGTAGTTTCACCACAGGTAAAGTTTTAATCCATTTTTCCATTCTATCTAGCCCCTCTTCTAACACTTCTAAACTATAAGAATATGAAATCCTGATGAAACCTTCTCCACCTGTGCCAAAAGCTGACCCGGGTACAACAGCCACCTTCTCTTCATATAGCAATCTGTCACAAAACTCCTCACTGCTCATAGAAAATTTTGTTATAGAGGGAAATATATAGAAGGCTCCCTTAGGAAGTGTTATATCCATTCCCATTAGCTTCAATCTTTTATATACATATTCTTTTCTCTTTTCAAAATCCACTTTCATATTATTCACGTCATCCATACAGGAACGCAGTCCCGCGTATGCACCCCATTGAGATACTGAAGGTGCACAAGAAACATTATATTGATGTACCTTCATTATATTATCCATAATATATTTATTTGCACAAAGATACCCTACTCTAAGTCCGGTCATTGAAAACATTTTAGAAAAACCACCTACCAAAATTATCCTATTTCTTAATTCATCAATTTGAGCTAAAGAATAGTACTTTTCATAGCATAATGAGCTATAAATTTCGTCACTTATTATGTAGATATCTTTTTCTTTTAAAATTTGAAAAAGTTTATCCCTCTCTTCTAAGGATAATGTTGCTCCAGTTGGATTAGAAGGATATGATACCACTAAGAGTTTAGGATTTTCATCATTGATAAGTTTGATTAAGCCCTGAAAATTAATAGTAAAATCACTATTAAGGTTATAATTAACTACTTTTGCTCCAAAAAGCTTTACACAACTCTCATAAGCCGGATAAGCCGGTGTGGGTATCAGTACTTTATCTCCAGCATTTAAAAATGTAGCAAATATACATAGTAACGCCTCACTCCCACCAACAGTCACTGCTATTTCCTCAGCTAAATAGTTAATACCCATGTCTCCTAAAAAATTAGAAATCTCATTTCGGAGCTGAGGAATGCCAGCATTAGCTGTGTACTCAGTTTTATTTTCATTAATAGCTTGAATCATTGCCGCTTTAATATTTTTAGGTACTGGAAAATCCGGTTGCCCAA
>JAJXYA010000462.1 GCA_021780795.1 Bacillota bacterium
GTAAAAGAAAAATTCAATGATACAAAAGATAGCTTTAGTAAAAGTAATAAAGATAGCAGTGATGAAAATGTATACCAATATACTGTAAAATTTGAGGAAGAAAAAGAAGAAGAAAAAGAAGAAAAAGAAGAAAAATAATGACTTCATTCTTGAATTTTGGATTTTTAGAACTGGTACCAATTTGATTTTTCCTTTTATAAAGCCAGCAACTAACACTTGCTGGCTTTATAAAAGGAAAAATCTAACTATGTTTAAAAGCTTATTTAAATATTGTTTGTGAAAGATTATTAATATTATATAAAAATATGAATAATTTTTATGATATGTTCCAAAGATAATATTTAGAGAAAAATAGAGGAAAGCTAAGAATAAAATATTAATATAGGAATATTTTATTCTTTTAAACAAAAAAGTGATTAAAAAATCCTACATTTTATTGCAATAACGTGGTATAATGTTACACATGGTATGTAGAATTTTAGTTAAATAGTAATTTTTGCAATAATTTGTATTGCAAAACTGCATATATATACCATGAATAACAAGTTAAAATAGAAAGAGGGTGGAAAAAATAAAATTAACACCGAGACAAGAAGAGATAATAAGATTAGTTAAAGAAAATCCACCTATTACAAGTGAACGACTAGCAAATAAGTTAGGCGTCACAAGGGCTGCACTAAGACCAGATTTGGCAATATTAACAATGACGGGCATTTTAGAAGCAAGACCCAAGGTTGGATATATCTATTCAAAGAAACCCTCTTACAGTTTAGTTTATGACTATATAAGAAATATTAAGGTTAATGACATAATGTCTAAACCTGTAATGGCAACAGAAGAGACCATGGTTTACGATGCTATAGTACACTTGTTTTTAAATGATGTAGGTACTTTATTTATACATAATAATGGAAGTTTAGTGGGAGCTGTGTCTAGAAAAGACTTTCTTAAAATGGCTATGGGTGGCACAGATATGCACAAAGTGCCTGTAGGTATAATAATGACTAGAATGCCAAACATAGTGCTTGTTGAAAGAGAAGATAGTGTATATTTAGCTGCACAAAGAATTATTGAACATGAAGTAGACAGTCTGCCTGTAGTAGAAAGAAAATTTGAAAATGGAAAAGAAACATTTCAAATTGTAGGTAAAATATCTAAAACTAATATCACAAGGTTATTTGTGAAAATGGGTGAGAATGGCTAAAAAACTAAAGTCAGTGAAGATGGGTAGAGATTGTCCCAGGTGGGACCTTTTTATACCCGTTATCATATATAATTTAGAATCGAAGGGGTTGTATACAAATGGAAAACAAAAAGTATGTTTACCTTTTTAGCGAAGGTAATCTTTCAATGAAAAATCTTCTAGGCGGAAAAGGTGCAAACCTTGCAGATATGACGAGCCTTGGAATTCCAGTACCACAGGGATTCACAGTTACTACTGAAGCTTGTAATAAATACTATGAAGATGGTCAATTAATCGCATCTGAAATTGTTGCTGAAATTCATGCTAAAATGACTGAACTTGAAAACATTACAGGAAAGAAATTTGGAAGTTTAGAAAATCCATTACTTGTATCAGTTAGATCTGGAGCAAGAGCTTCAATGCCTGGTATGATGGATACGATTTTAAATCTTGGATTAAATGATGATACAGTAGAAGTTATGGCAAAACTAACAAATAACCCAAGATTTGCTTATGACTCTTACAGAAGATTTATCCAAATGTTTGCTGACGTTGTTATGGACGTTGAAAAAAGAAACTTTGAAAACATAATGGATAAAATGAAAGAAGAAAAAGGCGTTAAATTCGATACAGAATTAGATGCTAATGACTTAAAAGAATTAGTTAAACAATTTAAAGAATTCTATAAAAAAGATAAAGGCGAAGAATTCCCAAGTGATCCAACAAGTCAATTAATCGAGTCTATTACAGCAGTATTTAGATCATGGGATAATCCAAGAGCTAACGTATATAGAAGATTAAATGATATTCCAGGAGATTGGGGAACAGCAGTAAACGTTCAAGAAATGGTATTTGGTAACAAAGGAGAAACATCTGGAACAGGTGTTGCTTTCTCAAGAAACCCATCTACTGGTGAAAAAGGAATATATGCTGAATACTTAATGAATGCACAAGGTGAAGACGTTGTTGCAGGAATAAGAACACCACAAGATATATCTCAACTTGAAAAAGATATGCCAGAAGTATATAACCAATTTATGAACATAGTTAACACTCTTGAAAAGCACTACAAAGATATGCAAGACATGGAGTTCACAATTGAAGATGGAAAATTATACTTCTTACAAACAAGAAACGGTAAGAGAACTGCACAAGCTGCATTAAAAATTGCTGTTGAGTTAGTTGAAGAAGGAATGTTAAGTAAAGAAGAAGCTATGATGAAGGTTGATCCAAAACAACTTGATACATTACTTCACCCTAACTTTGATACAGTAGATTTAAAGAACTCTACAGTAATAGCTAAAGGTTTACCAGCATCTCCTGGAGCTGCTTGTGGAAAAGTTTACTTTACTGCTGAAGATGCAAAAGCTAAACATGCAGCTGGAGAAAAAGTTGTTCTTGTAAGACTTGAAACTTCACCAGAAGATATTGAAGGTATGGTTGCTGCAGAAGGTATATTAACAGTAAGAGGAGGAATGACTTCTCATGCTGCTGTTGTTGCAAGAGGAATGGGAACTTGTTGCGTTGCTGGTTGTGGAGAATTAAAAGTTAATGAAGAAGCTAGAACTTTCCAAATTGGAGAAACTGTATATCACGAAGGTGACTTTATATCAATAGATGGAAGTACAGGAAACGTTTATGCAGGACAAATCAAAACAGTTGAACCTGAAATAAGTGGATACTTTGGAACATTTATGGGTTGGGCTGATGAAATAAGAAGCCTAAAAGTTAGAACTAATGCTGATACTCCAAGAGATACTGCACAAGCAGTTAAATATGGTGCAGAAGGAATAGGATTATGCAGAACTGAGCATATGTTCTTTGATACTGATAGAATAGCAGCTATAAGAGAAATGATCGTTGCTAAAGACGAACCTTCAAGAAGAGTAGCATTAGAAAAATTATTACCAATGCAAAGAAAAGACTTTATAGGAATCTATGAAGAACTTGCAGAAAGACCAGCTACAATCAGATTCTTAGATCCACCACTACATGAATTCTTACCACATGCTGATGAAGATATAAAAGAATTAGCAAGTGATATGGGAATAACTTTTGAAGAGCTAAAAGCTACTGTTGAATCATTACATGAGTTTAACCCAATGATGGGACACAGAGGATGTAGACTTGCAGTATCATATCCAGAAATAGCTGAAATGCAAACTAGAGCGGTTATTGAAGCTGCTATAGATGTCAAGACTAGAAAAGGATATAATATTGTTCCAGAAATAATGATTCCTTTAGTTGGAGAAGTTAAAGAATTAAAATATGTTAAAGATATAGTAGTAAGAATTGCAGATCAAATCATAGCTGAAAAAGGTATTGATTTAAAATACATGGTTGGTACAATGATTGAAATACCAAGAGCAGCACTTACAGCTGATTTAATAGCAAAAGAAGCAGAATTCTTCTCATTTGGAACAAATGATTTAACACAAATGACTTTTGGATTCTCAAGAGATGATGCTGGAAACTTCTTAAAAGATTACTATGAAAAGAAAGTTTACGAATTTGATCCATTCCAAAAATTAGATCAAACAGGAGTAGGCAAGCTTGTTAAAATGGCTGCTGAACTTGGAAGATCAACTAGACCAGCTCTAAAACTTGGAATATGCGGAGAACACGGTGGAGATCCATCTTCTGTTGAATTCTGCCACAATGTAGGACTTGATTATGTATCATGTTCACCATTCAGAGTTCCAGTTGCAAGACTTGCAGCTGCTCAAGCAGAAGTAAATAATCCAAGAAAAAAATAGTATTTTCACGATGATTTAGTTAATTAATTTAAAATAAAAGCCGCTGCTTTGCAGTGGCTTTTTATTTTAAGTTATTTATAAATTTAAAAGGTTAGTATAACTTAATTAGTATTAATTAAGTTATTTTAAAGTTATTTTAAATTTATTTTCAACATAGGATTTAAGTTTTTCAATAAAATCTAATTGATATTCATTCTTGTTAGTTGAGTTGTTTAGTAAATTAAAGAAGGCTTTTTTATTACATTTATTAATGTTACCATAATAGTCTCTTGCTATTTTCCAATACCTTTGGGGAAAGGCTAAATAAACAAGAATATATTTATAATCATCCAAGCTTAACGGCAGGATTTTATCATATAATTCTAAAAAACTTATAGCTAGCTCCAAATCCCATTTTGTATTGTCTCTTTTTAATAATCTCCTTAAACAGTAGGAAATATCATGGGCACAATAGTCATTTCGACATTTATCAAAATCAATTACCCAAATTTCATTATTAGTATCAAATATAATGTTTTTATTAACATAGTCAAGATGGCACAATGATTTTGTAAGGTTATTCAAGTTGATATCATAAGCAATATTTGCTGAATACCGTGCTAGCTTGCTACTTGAATCAAAATGTTCAAGATACAGCTTTGAAAATGCATCATTATATTTATAAGCTAAATTGGAGAAATTAAGAAGGCTTTCATAGTGCTTATATATGGAAGTGCTTAACGTGCTGTAGTCCTCCTTTAGGGAACTACCACATATAGGTTTAAAGTTAATACTTACTTTATGCATACTTGCAAGATTAGTACTGCATGCGAGAATATGATCAATATTATCGTAGTCGCATTTAGTGCCATTAACCCAAGGGGTAAGTATAAATAACATATTATTATAGTTTACAAATCTGCTATTAGTGGCAGTTTTCAGTATACGAGGCACATGGATGTTATTTCTATATAACCATTCTATGGCAGAATATACGAATAACAAATCCTTTACAGAATAATAAACTTTTTTCAAACAATAACATTCATCAAAGTATTGCACTTTATATACAGCTCTTTGTTTATCAGTATCTTTAAATTTAATTTGTGTGATATCAGCATTTGTTAAGTTATATTGAGGCAGAATGTATTTTTTTACATTTTCTTCAGATAATAAATTTATGTTATTAAAATTTTTAGCCGTGGAGGGCATCTTAACACTCCTAAAAAATTATTACATTATTAGAATATTAATAAAATTTTAATATTATACATTTAATATTAAAAAAGGGAAATTAATTTAATTTGTAGAATACTAACTAAGGTATCTTGCATCTTGAAAAGAATAACAAACATAGTGACTAGATATTTTTTTTGAAAATGCCTAAATAAAAATAACAGAGGCAATCTTAAATTCAGGAGGCAAAACAATTAATAATTGTTTTGTGCTACAGAGAGCATCAGGAGGGAATTTATGAATATTCGCCAGAGAATAGAAGCTAATGAAGGTAAGATAATTATACCATATGGGGCGTTATCCCTAAACTCAAAGGGGCGGAAAGTATTAGAAGATAAAGATGATGTAAGAACCTGTTATATGGTGGACAGAGATAGGATAATACATAGTAAATCCTTTAGGAGACTTAAGCATAAAACTCAAGTGTACATAATTACTAGTAGTGATCACTATAGAACAAGATTAACACATACCTTAGAAGTTGCACAGATAGCAAAAACCATAGGGCGGGGTATAGGTTTAAATGAGGATCTAATAGAAGCTATAGCTTTAGGTCACGATATAGGGCATGTGCCCTTTGCTCATAATGGTGAAGAGGTGCTTAATGATATATTGCCACAAGGATTTAGGCATAATGAAAATAGCATTAGAGTGCTAACACAAATCGAAAAATTAGGTAAGGGACTTAATTTAAGCTCGGAAGTACTAGACGGAATTCTTAATCACAGTGGTCTATCTTCAAAATATGGAATGGCTGCGACTTTAGAAGGGCAGGTAGTTAGGTATAGCGACAAGATTGCATACGTTAATCATGACATAGATGATTCTATAAGAGCGGGATTATTAATCGATGCAATGCTACCCCTAGGAGCTATTGAAATATTAGGTGCAAATCATGGTATGAGAATAGATACTTTAGTTAAAGATTGTATTTATAACACCTTAAATAACTTGGATATGGGTAATATAGTTGTATCACTTAGTGAAAGTGTTGAAAAGGCATTGGGTGATTTAAGAAATTTTATGTTTGAAAATATATATAAAGGTGAAATATTAAAGGTAGAAAGGGAAAAAGCACAATTCGTGTTAACACAAGTATATACATACTATTATAATAAGCCACAGGCTATGCCAGACTTTTACAAAAAAATAGTTGAGGAAGAAGGCTTACATACAGGGGTAGCAGATTACATTTCTGGTATGAGTGATGATTACTGTTTAATGCTTTTTAATAATTTATATGTGCCTAAGGTTGTTATTTATTAAAATAAGAGAATAAAATACTACTAGTTTTGAGAAAAATATATTAATCGAAGATTTATAAAGAAAAAAATAAAAAATACAAATATTGAAGGATATTTGTATTTTATAAAGAATATATTATATGCGAACATAATTATTATTAAAAAAAGTGGATTTAAAGCAGGATAATACACTTTTTTGTCGAATAAAAATATATTGTGAATTTATATAAGTAAGGTGGTAATAATCTATTGATTGCTGAAGATGTCATCCGAAAAATAAAGGAACAAAATGATATTGTGGATGTAATATCTGAGAGAGTTAAACTTAAAAGAACAGGAAGAAATTATACTGGCCTTTGTCCTTTTCATAATGAGAAGAGTCCTTCTTTCACTGTGTCACAAGATAAACAAATATATAAATGCTTTGGATGTGGAGAAGCTGGGAATGTAATCAGTTATATTATGAAGGATAGGAATGTAACTTTTCCTGATGCAGCAAGGATATTAGCTGAAAGGGCTAACATTAGTATAGATTTAGAAAATAAAGAGAATAAAGTACAACATGACATGTATAATAAAATGTACAATATTAATGTAGAAGCGGCTAGGTATTTTTACGACAATTTAAGAAAGGATAAGAAGGCTGAAGCATATTTCTTAAATAGAGGTATCTCTGAAGCTACTATGAAGAAATTTGGATTAGGGTTTTCTTTTGACAAATGGGATGGCTTGTTATTATACCTAAAAAAGAAAGGATACTCCGAATTAGAT
>JAJXYA010000115.1 GCA_021780795.1 Bacillota bacterium
AACATAGCTTGTATTTTATTGACTGCTTCTAAATAAAATACTGCTTTAGAGTATTCTTTACAATCCATAAAAACCCTCGATAAAATAGACAGCATGGCAATACTCTGATTTAAATACATCAAAAGCCAAGCCTTACTAAGACCTTCCACCTCTTTATTCTTTCCTTGTCTTTGCAGCACATCTGCATAAGACACTATTGGATCTACAAAGGAAGTTTTCAATTTTTTAAGGCTACTCTCACTTTCTTCGTAATTTTTTAATTCTTTTTGAATATTTGCTATAAGATACAATGCATGATTTTCATATTTACTATCTTTACTTTCAACCACATCATATAAAAATTCTAATGTCATTTCTCTTTTTTGCTCAACTAGTTTAGTATCTGAAAGCATAAAAGAATACATATACAATAAACCAGCTACGTTATATTTTAATCCCATACTGCTTGGGTATTTGCTTAGGTATTCCTTACATTTTGCCTCACCTTCTGTAAAACCTTTATGAATAAATATTTCCGTTAACTCTTTATGTATTTCCTGTACTTCACTTTCAGAGAGTTCCTCAAAAAAGGACAGTAATTCATTTAATGATACTTTAAGAGCCCTTGCTAATGGTGCTAACAAATCGATATCTGGTTTTGAATTACCTGTTTCCCATTTACTCACTGCACCCGATGAAATACCGATCATATTTCCAAGCTGCTCTTGAGTAATGCCCTTTTCCTTCCTCAATCGAAAAATGGTTTTTCCAACACTTACTTCTTTCATTTTACCCTCCAAATTGCTTTTTACTTATTAACTTTAGTATAAAATTGTTTTAATTACAAAGCAATGGAGCTGCTCTCTTCTTTTACTTAATAAAACTAGAGAAATACTCTATTTGTTGATAATCTATCTTGATAAAAAATGCTGCATATAATTTTGAACAATTTGATACGGTTCAAAACGATGAAGTAGCGTTGGAAAACCCACCATATACTGAATCCTATTATTCCATACTTTTCTGTATTGCTTTAAGTGTATTAAGAAGTGCTTTACAAACATAATCACACTGCTCTTTTTCTATAGTTAATGGCGGTTCAATTCTAATAGTTCTAGCATTAATTAGCGTACCAGCCACCAATACACCTTTATCGAACAAGCCTTTTGAAACACTATATCCTAATTCATTGTTTGTAAATTCAAGTGCTAGCATTAAACCCATGCCCCTAACCTCACTAACTATATTAGGATACTTATCCGTCACCTTTTTTAACTCCTTTTTAAAATAATCTCCAACCTCTTCAGCCCTTTGTGGGATTTTTTCTTCAAGCAATACATTAATTGTTGCAATAGCTGCGATACAAGACAACGGATTACCTCCCAACGTAGTAGAATGAATAAACGGATTAGGGAAAAAATCCTGAAACACCTCTTCTGTTGCTATTGTTGCTCCTATAGGCATTATTCCACCACCTAAAGCTTTTGCAAGACACATTATATCTGGCTCTATGCCATAGTGTTCAATGCAAAACATTTTTCCTGTACGCCCCATACCAGTTTGAACTTCATCTGCAATTAAAAGAATATCAAATTGTTCGCAAATTTCTTTAACTTTAAAGAAATAATCTTTAGGTGGAATAATAATGCCCCCCTCACCCTGAATTGGCTCAAGCATAATTGCTGCTATATCTTCACCTACCATATTGGAAGCTTTAACAGTTTTGTACATCATATCGATATCGCCGTAAATAACATGTTTGAAACCAGAAACTAAAGGCATAAAAGGTGTTCTAAACATACCTTTAGCTGTTGCCGAAAGAGCACCTAAACTTTTCCCATGAAAGGCACTCACTGTAGAAATGAAATGATGTTTACCTTTTTTGCCTTGATGAAGTTTAGCAAGCTTTATTGCTGCTTCTACAGCTTCTGTGCCACTATTTCCAAAAAAGGAATATTTTAATTTTCCAGGTGTAATATCCGCAAGTATTTTTGCAAGTGCTGCTCTCAATGGGTCAAGCAGGTCTTGACTGTGTAAGGCTTGATTTTTTAGCTGATCAGTAACAGCTTTTAAAACTTTAGGATGTCTATGTCCTACATTATAAATACCATATCCACCTAAACAATCAATGTATTCTTTTCCATTAACATCGAGAAAGCTATTTAAGCTTGCATCTTTCCATTCCACAGCTGCAAATTGCCCTCCCTTCGTAACACTTTTTCGATATTCTAAAAATCCAGGATTTACATAATCCTTTATACTGCCTATTGTTTCATTAACTACCCAATCAATATCAACTTTATTAAGTTCTTTTTTGGTAATAAATTCCAAAACTTTATTAGAATAATTTATCACATCATTTTTTATACACTCTTTTTCTTCATAAATTCTTTTGACTTCAGTCATAGAATCACACTCCTTATTTTTTATTAAATTTGAGTTGTATTATTTCAGATATGAGAGCAATACTAAGTGTTGCAACTAACATAATTGTTGATAAGGCATTAATTTCAGGTGTAACCCCCATTCTTACCATGGAATAAATTCTAAGCGGAAGGGTCTCACAGGCAGCTCCTGATACAAAAAAGCTTATGATAACATCATCTAAAGATAAAGTTAAGGCCATTAGTGAACCTGCTATTATGCCTGGTAAAATTAAAGGTAAAGTAACTTTAAAAAAGGTTTGGAGAGCATTTGCACCTAAGTCCATCGCTGCTTCCTCTAAAGCTTTGTCAAACCCTGCAAGTCTTGCCCTAACAGTTATTACAACATAAGATACGCTGAAGGTTACATGTGCTAGTATTAAGGTTACTAAACCTAAGGTGATTTGAGCTTGAGTAAAAAATACTAGTAAAGATATGCCCATTACAATTTCAGGTATGACTATAGGAACATATAAAAGTGCATCTAAAACTGTCTTCCCTCTAAATTTATATTTATACATTCCAACTGCTGCCAAAGTTCCAATTACAGTTGAGATAACTGTACTTGATACTGCTACTATCAAACTGTTTTGCAAAGCATTTATAACATTATCATCATTAACAAGTACCGAATACCAATTTAATGTAAAGCCATCCCAGGTTGCATTTAATTTGGAAGTGTTAAAGGAGTAAATGACTAGAATAACTATGGGTGCATATAAAATTACATATATTAGAAATGAATAACTTGATAATACTGCTTTTGACACTCTATTTCTTTTCAAAATCACAACACCTCCAGCCCCTTATTAGATGACTTTTTAAAGTATAAAATAATACTTATTACAGTTACTATTATAAGTAAAATAGAAATGGCTGAACCAAAAGGCCAGTTTCTAGCTGTAAGAAATTGATCTTGAATTAAATTTGATATTAACATCGTCTTGCTGCCACCCAGTAAATCAGGAATATAAAACAGTCCCAAGGTTGGTATAAATACTAAAACTGAACCAGCTGCTACTCCAGACATTGTAAGTGGTAACGTTACTCTTAAAAATGCTTGGATTGGTGAAGCTCCAAGGTCACTTGCTGCTTCTAAATATGACCTGTCTAAACCTTCTATTGCTGCATATAATGGCAATACCATGAATGGAAACAAAGTATATACTAAACCTAAAAGTACAGCACCATTTGTATATAGCAGTTGAAGTGGCTGGCTAATTATCTTTAATTGAATTAAATAAGTGTTTATAATTCCATCTGTCCTTAAAATTGTCATCCAAGCATAAGTTCTTACTAAAGAATTTGTCCAAAATGGTATCATAATTAACATAAAAAACAATATTTTATACTTAGATTTTACATTTGAAATAAAATAAGCAAAAGGATACCCTAATATTAGACATATTATTGTAGTTAGAAAAGCTATCCATAAAGAATAAAGAAAAATTTCAAGATACATAGGCTTAAACAAATCTTTGTAATTTTGCATAGTTAAAATATATTCAACTTGCCCATATACTCCTCTTGTTAAAAAACCCATTATAAAAACTATAATTAATGGGGCTGCCACTAATAAAAGCATCCAAATTAAAATTGGAGAAATAGTTACTATATGTCCTCTATCTTTTCTTTTTTTATTTTTCACTGCCTTAGCTCTATTCATTTAACTAATCACCACACCATCTTCAAATTCCCAGTTAATGCATACTTCTTCATCATAACCATTGAGTTTTAACGTATTTACAGCCGGTTCATTTACGATTACCTCTTTACCATTGCTTAAAATAACAACAGTTTTATTAATAGAGCCTACAAAAATCCTTTCTTTTACTTTTCCTTCTAGTGTGTTTTTTTCTTTTTCTGTATTATAGCTTAGTTTCATTCTTTCCGGCCTTATAGTAATATAAATTTTATCTCCATGCTTTAACTTGCTTAAGTTTGAAGGATCATCTATAATCTCTATATCTTGTTCATCCTCAAGAGATACTTTTATTTTATGGTTACTATGCTCTTTTACTACTCCCTCAAACAAGTTAGTTTCACCTATAAAATCTGCCACGAACTTGGTTTTGGGTCTATCATATATGTCATCTGGAGTCCCTATCTGTTCTATTTCACCTTGGTTCATTACCGCAATTCTATCTGACATAGTTAAAGCTTCTTCTTGATCATGAGTAACATATATGAAGGTTATTCCAAGTCTTCTTTGAAGATGCTTAAGTTCAAACTGCATCTGTTTTCTTAATTTTAGATCCAAAGCCCCTAATGGTTCATCGAGAAGTAAAACCTTTGGGCTATTTACTACAGCTCTTGCAATTGCAATTCTTTGTTTTTGTCCACCACTAAGCTGTGAAGGATATCTATCTTTATAACCATCAAGTTGTACTAAACTTAAAGCCTTGGTAACTTTATCTTCTATTTCTTTTTTGGGTAACTTTTTAATTTTTAGACCAAAAGCTATATTGTTGAATATATTCATGTTGGGAAACAACGCATAATTTTGAAATACAGTATTAACATCTCTTTCATAAGGATGCTTAAACGAAACGTCAACACCATCTAACAGTATTTGACCTGAAGTTGGTTCTTCAAAACCTGCTATCATTCTTAGCGTTGTAGTTTTTCCACACCCACTTGGTCCGAGTAAAGTTAAAAACTCACCTTGCATAACATCAATGCTTATATTATTTACTGCTTTATGCTCTGTAAAATACTTATTCACATTTTTCAGCTTAATCATACTCTCCATTCCATCACCCTCATTTTACAATTGGTATTATTATTTTATTATTATATGCCTATATAATTTAATAAAACTTTAAATTTAACTTTGATTTTTTAACAATATTTATGTTACATTACCTATAATTTATCATATTAATAATTATTTTCATATATCCTTTTTGAACAAATATATCCTATTTTTCTTGTCTATTTTACACATTTAAGAAATCTGCCTATTTTTATTGCTATTTGAATATTAAATATCTCCTCTTCATTTCTTAAGTCACAATCCATTATTTCTTCAATACGTTGAGCTCTATATTTTAAAGTGTTTCTATGAATAAATAATATTTCAGCAGTTTTTTCAAGCTTCCCTCCACTTTCAATGTAAACTTCTAAAGTCTCTAAAAGATTTGTACCATTCTTATTATCATAACCAATAAGTTTACCAAGTGTACTCTTATATATATCCTCCATTTCCTCATAACTATCTATTTGAAATAACAGCCTATATAAACCTATATCATTATAATGACATAGGTTAGCTTCTTTTCCGCTTATAGCTAAAACTTTTAATGCTTTTATTGCTTGAAATACGCTATTTTTAAAATTTTTCAACCCATCAACCGCTCGCCCTATGCCAATCTTAACTTCAAGATTTGAGGAGTATTCTTTAACTCTTTTTATTATTGTTTGTGCAAAAATCTTACTAGAATTTTTGTATTCGTTACCCAAAATAGGCACCATAACTATTATTGAATCACTTTGAACTGTTTTAATTACTTTTAGTTTACTATTTTCAAATATATCTAATACAATTTGTTCAATCTCTTGTTTCGTTTGTGTTATATTTTCATCATAACTAAGCTTATTATTATAAGTAGAAACTATAAAATTATTAATTTGAATTACTAAGGAATAATATCTTTTTTGAGAATTGTAACCATAAAATGCTGCCCTATTATAAATTTCTTCTGAAAATATTACATCCCCAAAAATGATATCCTTCATAAAATTATCCATTGTACCTTGTTCTATTCTATTATTAAATATAGCCCTACAAATGCTTTGAGTAACATCGATAAACTTAACTTCAAAAGGGAGCTCAAAAATAGGGAAATTCAGACTATTTGCTATATCTATTACTTTAGGAGGAGTCATTTCTATATATGGACCTATATTAATTATAAGCCCAGATAATTTTTTATCATTTAAATCTTCAACTAGCCTAACTAAAGTTTCTTCATCATTATTTAGTAGTATTCCAGTAGTTAAAACTATTTCACCACCTTTAAGCCATTCTGAATATTTAGGCTCTTCAAGCATAAGTACCCACTCAACAATCCTATTTAAACCGGCTGCTCCCGCTACTAATTTCAATTTTTCAAGATATGGTAACTTCATGATGGTTTCACAGGTTATAAACATTAGATTCACCCCTTCATTCATTTTATTTAAATACTATTACCAAAATATTAATTTGTCAACAATCATCCGACTTTATATTAAGTTATGTTAATTTTTAAGCATTTTTATTATTTAATATATAATTTATGTTTGATTATTTTGCAAAACTAGTATATACTTTAATTAAATTATAACTTTGTGCATTGTTTTGTTATTTTATGTTGATTTGTATTTTCATTTTTCGAATTTATCAACATAAAATCTATTTTTATATGAATCTATTTTAAGTTGGAGGTTTTATCAATGATCATATTTATAACTTTTTGCATCGCATTTATTTTAGGGATAGTAATAACCATTTTTATTTCATCTAAATTTAACAATTCTGAATTAAAGAATATCAGCATTGCTCTTGATAATTTATCGAGCAATAATTTCAATATCAATTTAAATCCAAAAGCTTACAACAAGCTTATATCCAAAATGGTTACCCATATTAATAAAATAAAAAAGAACACACTTGTAAATATTTTTGAAACTCAGGCTGTTTCCAGCCAAATCACTTCTGTTTCTCATCAGTTAAATCTAACGATTGAAGATACAATAAAAAACTCAAATATACTTGCAC
>JAJXYA010000269.1 GCA_021780795.1 Bacillota bacterium
TAGAAACAGCCAGAGCTAGAGGGAAAAAAGGTGGACGTAAAAGCTCACTTGATGATTCACAAATAGAAGCAGCACTTAAATTATACAGTGATAAAAATAAATCCATAAAAGAAATATGCCAGGAGATAAATATTTCTAAGCCTACTTTATATAGGATTATAAATAAAGCAAAAGAGAGGAGTTTAGATAAGTAAGTAATGGAGTTAATAAAAATATACTAGATATGATTATATGATCTCAAATTTTGAAAGGGTGGGATATTATGTTTTTACACATAGCTACAAATATAAAAGATATGAATAAGTTAAAAGGCGAGTTTGAAAATAAGAGTAAGATTAACATGGATGATTATAAAAAAGAGATATATAATCTTGCAGATATTTTGACTGAAACACATGTTAACAGGGATACAATTTTAAAGAAAATGTTTGAAAGTTTAGCCAGTGGTAGAAAGGATAATATATTAGTGATACTGTTTTATGACAAAGTTGAAGATATTAAAGAAATTTATAAAAACGAAGTTATAATCAATAATTGCTATCTATTAGAGGATAGTAAATGAGTCAAGGTTTGTGTCCACATACAATAATTTAACCGTTTTTAAACCAACATGGCGACAGCAAGATAGTAAAAAGGGGCAGAGCTGATTTAATAATATTATCTCAATAAAGGAGGTACCACGATTATAGAATTTGTAAAAGCAATAATACAAATAATGCAGTACATAGGTGTAATTGTACTAACATTAATGTTTTGGAAACTTATACAGAAAAAAAACTATGCAGAAATGGGCCTTATAAATATTAAGTTAGGATATAAAAACTTAATAAAAGGTTTATTAATTGGATGTATATCAATAACAATAGTTTTTATAACATTACTGTATAGTAAAAATTTAAAAAGTGGTAATCTCTTAGTAAATGATGTAGATAGTATAAACAACCTTAAGAATATAATTATATTTATTTGCATTGGCTTCAGTGAGGAAGTACTTTTTAGAGGCTTAATATTGAGCAATTTAAAACAGATGTATAAAAATTCTGTAGCAATTGGTGTGGCTTCAGGGATATTTGCTTTAATGCATGGATTTAATTCAGGAATATGTGTGTTAGGGTATATAAATTTATTTATAGCTGGAGTTCTATTTTCCTATATGGTTATTAAATCGAAAAATTTATGGTTTCCGATTGGATATCATATTACATGGAATTATTTTGAGGGAGCTATATTTGGATTTAAAGTAAGTGGAATTAATGTTAAAAGTATATATACCATTAAAAGCTTACAAGATAATGTACTTACAGGCGGGAGATTTGGGCCAGAAGGGGGATTAATTGTTACGATAGTCTTGTTTCTTGGTTTAATTTATACTTGGAAATTCATAGATTGTAGCAAGCATGGATAATGTATTTTATACATAATTTATGGTAAAATAGAAAATAGGGGATCGTGACTCCTGTTCTTAAAAATACTTAAAAAAGTGTCCTATGCCTTGTGCTTGGGCATTTTTTTCTTTTTAGGCTTTGACCTATTGTTAAATGTAATAATAGGTCAAAGTCTAAAAAGCTTTTATAAAATGATATATGTAAAATTTGAAGAAATTATATGTTTAAAAAAATCTTATTATGATAAAATAAAAGAAGCACAAGAACAAGAGCTGCAACTCATGTGCTTCTAAGATTTTTGGAAAAATGCCAGATCCTAAGCTTGGCTGCCAGGATTATTGGGGGCATTTTTCTTTTTTTGTTTTAAATCAAGTCCACGATTTAAGATAAAAATCTACAGATCACCTCTTAATTAACCCGCCGATTTCGCGTTTTTTTATTAAAAAGCTGCAGCGAGATCAATATTTAGTTTAATTAAAGCAGCTCCATTCTAATCACCTTTTTTTTATAGTATAATCATGAAAAAAGGAGGTCAGAGGTCAATGGAAAATGTGGAAAAGGACATAAGTGAAGAACAGAAAAAAGATAAAGTCTTTCCTGAAGTATTAGAATTTTTAAAATCATGTAGAACAATAAATAAGCAGCTAAAACTATTTAAAAATACGGAAATACCTGAAGGACAGATAATGGTTATAAAGAAGGCTGCTGCAAAGGTGCAGAGGCAAATAGAAACATTTATTACCGATGATGAGAAAGGGGCCTAATTTATGGAGGGGTTGTGTGGAGCTAAATGTAGCAAGTGTATATTAAATAAACAATGTGGTGGGTGCAGCTGCTGTGAAGCTTCACTATGTAAAGGGAACTGTAAACGATGTTATGCATTATGTGCGAAAAGAATTGAATCTATACCATATTTAAATAGCATTGGCGGCATTGAAATCCAACTGAAACAGAATAATGATATAGAATTGCCAGGACATATACCAATATTGCCAGACTTCATTAGACAGCAACCAAGATATGATATTATGCCAGTTATAGCAATACACGGAGGAAATATGTTATCCAGGAACGGAGAAAAGATTAATCCTGTATATTTTGATAAAGGCTTTGCGGGAGCTCTTAATGTTGATTCAAGAACTGAAGGGGTATTGCAATTCTATGTTAGAGATAGAACGCTAGAGGGCTTTTGGGATAGAAGAAAAAGCATGTATATTGATTTGGCCAGTATGAATTTTAAAGCAATAATATCACCTAACTATAGTGTATATGAGGATGCTCCAAGGCTAGATCATCTATATAATATTAAGAGAACTACTATAGTATATAACGAAATGATAGAGGCCGGATTAAATGCTATTCCTGATATATCTTGGTATTCAAAAAATGATTTAGATCGATGGATAGAAGAAATAAATAGAAACAATATAAAAATAGTTGCATTTTCATTCCAGGTAGTGGACGTAGAGTTAAAAGCATCAAACATTTGGAAGGAGTACTTATTAGGATTTAGGTACTTATGCCAGAGGATAGATCCAGGAGTGAAGATGATTATTATTGGCATTACATCACCCCGCCGATACGAAGCTATTTGTGAAGCTGCAGCTGGAAGAACTATAAGTATGCTTAATCAATCTGCCTTCATACAAAGCCGGAGAGGAATGATTTCAGAAAATAGAGTTACGGCCAATGATGAGTTAACTAAGAATCAAATTTTTGAAAGAAATATTATTTATTTTAATGAATTATATAACAAAATGAATAAGAAAGTTACAGAGGAGGAAGTTTAGATGCCAAAGACAAGAGGATCTAACACGATAGCAAATACAGGTAGTGGCGGTGGAGCAAGGAGCAGATCAGGTGGAGGAGCTGGAGGAATCGGAGGCGGTGGTTCTGGAATTGGAGATTTAGAAGAAACTGAAATGGCCAATAGACTTGAGGAACGATTAGGAGAAGTTAGGACCGTTCCAGTTGAAGTTGAATCAAGGACAAGAGGAGCTATGGAACAGGTACAGGTTACTTTTGATCCTGCTAATCCTGGACATGCAGCCGTTTTATCTGAAAGCGGAAATACTTATGATGTGGATCTTGAAAATGGGACATGCGATTGTCAGCATTTTATTCATAGAAATGAAAGATGTAGACATATAGAAGCTGCTGAGATGGCCAGAGGAATGCTAACTAATGGAATAGGTGGAGAAGGTAATAGACTAGGCCAAGGCCAAATGTCAGGGGAAGAGGCAATTCAAACAAGGCAAGATATAGATAATAATGAGGAAGAGAGTAGAAGAGCTTTATCAGGAGAAGAACAAGACGACAATTATTTCTATTCAGATCATCCTGAAGAATTTGAAAATAACTTAAGAGAATTATCAAGTAGACCTCTTCCTTATGATCATGAAAATGCTCTAAATGGAAGCAATGCAACATTTGGAATAGAGCTTGAATTTGTTGGAGGAAATGCGGATGCAATAGCACGAGAGCTTTATCAAAGAGGCATTTGTGGATATGATAGGAGAATGCCATACCATACTAGGGCAATAGCTGGTAAGTGGAGGCTTGAAAGGGATGGTTCAGTATCAGATGGAAGCGAGGGCGGAGAACTTGTATCACCAGTTCTTCAGGATACTCCAAAAACATGGAAGAATATAGAAGTAATATGTGAAGTAGCCAAACGTCATGGGGCTAGGGTAAATGCTGAAACAGGGGCTCATGTACATGTTGGCATGGAACCATTGGATACAGCAAGACAACGATGGAGACGTTTCTTTAAGGCTGTTGCTGGTAATGAGCAAACATTATATAGAGTAGCTGGCGGCGATTTAGGACAATATAGACATAATTATACTGATTATGCGGAACCTTTTGCGAATAATGCAAGACGTGGAGTGTCGGAAAGAATGACATTAGATACTCCTGCAGATGTGAATCGTATGGCCCAAGAAGTAAGTAGACGAGGAGCATATGCAAACCACAACGATAGATATCAAGGTATAAATTTAACCAATATACCTGATTCTCACGCTCCAAATACGGTTGAATTTAGGTACTTTAATGGTTCACTTAACCCAGGACAAATTCAAGCTAATGTAAAGGTAGCTGTTGGAGTAATGCATACTGCAGAGAAAGCTAGAACTAAAGCTTCAGATGAATTTCCTGTTACAGAAAATCAAAAAAGAAGAGGCCAGATGCTTAATAATACACAAGATAGTAAAGATAATTCCTCTATGCTTAGATTCGTTGATGCATTCTTCAATAGGAAACGAGATAAAGATCATATTTTAGGGGTATTAGGTAAGAATACATGGAGATGGTAGTATTTGATTATTGTTAAAACTTATTTGACATACGTTAAATAAAAAGGTATAATTTTATTAATGAATGTCAAAGGGAAGTGATAGAATATGTGTATGTTATATGCATTTTCAGCAAAATCAAATTTTGTTTTGAATAATAATTTGAAGAAATTTTTTAACTTTTCTTCCTTTCATCCTCATGGATGGGGGTTAGCGGCCTATGATAATAAAAAGGATCTAAGAATTGTTAAAGACAAGGGATCTGCAAACAAGAACTCAAAATTGAAGGCAATATTAAATAATAAAAATGTAGCAACCAAATTAGCTATAGCTCATATAAGATATGCAACTGAAGGTGAAGTAAGCTATAATAATGCACATCCATTTAAAGCTGAGATTAATGGAGAACAATGGGCATTTGCTCATAATGGAAGCATTAAGGACCTAAATGTTAAGCTTTATATTAAACCTGAAGGTGAAACTGATAGCGAAGAATTTTTTTGTTATCTTCAGCAAAGAATATTGGAAGCTGGAGCTATAGAATTAGAGCAAAAAACTACTATAATTGAAGATTGTATTAAGAAATTTTCTAAGAACTCTAAATTAAATCTGGTTATATCAGATGGAACGCATTTATTTATACATTGTAACTATAAACATTCTTTATATAGTTGCCAAACTGAGAAGTTTGTATGTATTTCAACTAAGCCTTTAAGTGAAAATTCGATTTGTGTGGAATGGAATCCTATAGAATTAAACAGGTTGATAGTATTTAAGGATGGGACTAAATTATACGAGGGAAAAAGCCACAATAATGAATTTTTTAAAAGAATAAGACAAACTAGCTTTGAACAATTAAGGTATATGGAGGAATAGTATGATAAATGTGTTTGTATATGGATCTTTAATGAAAAATTATTGGAATCATCATTATTTAAAGGACAGTGAGTTTTTAGGCCAAGGTACTTTAAACGGCTATGAAATGTATCAAGTAAGCTCTTTTCCTGGTATCGTTAAAAAGCCAGGTGAAAATGTGTTAGGTGAGATATATAGCATTGATGAAGCTACATTAAAGGCATTAGATAGATTAGAACATGAAGGCTATATGTATGTTAGAAAAGAAGAAAATTTAAATATTAAAAATGAAGTACTTAAGGCTTATGTTTATGTTTGGAACCAAGGTATAATACCAGGATATAAAAAGGTTAAAACGATGCCGTGGATGGCACGAGAGGGGTAAATTAATGAAGATAAATGAACAATATAGGATGATAAGAGATCCTAAAGATATAGAAGCAGCTCAGGTACCAACAATGCCAATTCTAGTTTTTTTAAACAATGGTATAGTTGGTGAGGCCAGTACAATAAGAGGAGCTGTGGCAATAATTGCTGGTAATTACTATTTTGATTGTGAAGATGCAGTAGATGAATGGAATTTGCGTGTTGAAGTAGCTAGGAAAGCTTGCATGAACGCACTAAGCAAGGATATATATGCAGTAGTTTATGATAAAAATATAGGAATTGTAAGAGAGAATTATGCAGCTGATCCAGAGGGAGAAGATTACAAGGTAGATGAGACTGAAGCTCCTGAAAAAATACACGTTGAAAATGATAGAAATTTTTTACTATCTTTGGCTAGGATAGAGGCAGTAACTATACTGCAGAGAGCAGGAAGCAATTTATTAACTAAGTGGAAGAATGGAGTGCAGAGCTGTAATGATTGTGCATACTGTAAAGAATCTGATAAAGGTAATAAATGTGAGGTCTATAATATGCTGATTAAGAAAGATGAGGGAGAAGGCTGCTTCTCTTACTATAATAAATTGACAAAGGAATCTGAAGGCAGCACCCATGAATATTATAATATTGCAGAAGAAGTAGATCTTACAGAGTTAATTGAAAGTAACTAAATAATAAAGTTTGTTGTACTAAATTTGGTGCAGCAAATTTTTTAAAAGATAAGTAACCCGCCGATTCGTATTTTTTAACACAAGGAGGAAACAAAAATGAATGGAAGAGCTCATTGGAAAATATCCGCACTTAGTTGTGCAATTGTATCAATAGTACCTATGGTAAATTCATTAGCAATTTTTAATAATAAATTTATAAGCATACCAAAAGGAATATCTTTGGTGGGGCTAGGAGTAGCTGCAATTGCTGGACTAGCTGTAGATGCAGACAGTCAGCACAGTAAGATCAGCCACATGAATCCAGTCACAGGAGCTGCTAACGGTATAATAGGAATGGTAGAAAATATTATTAAAATAGTTATAAGGCTGCTGTTAGGCGTAGGAGTTGGATTAGTGATACTTAAGTACTCAAAAGTTTTAATAGGTCAAATAGAAGGCATAAAAGCGTTAAAAGAGTATGCAGCATTAATTACATATTCAATAGCTGCAGTATTTATTTTTGCTGGAATAGCTAGTGAAAGAACTCTCAGAAGAATGCCGGTTGTTGGATTGGTATATAGA
>JAJXYA010000069.1 GCA_021780795.1 Bacillota bacterium
GCAGATATCATACTTGAAAAAATAGGAAGTAGTGTAACTTACAATTATGCATCACAAATTATAGATACTCTATATGACTCTGAAATAATTACCGAAAGAGAAACAAAAATATTTAAAATGGCAATAAATGATAGGTCATTGTCTTTAGTATGCGATAATAGAAACAAATTAAGAGCAGATATATTAAAAGCAATGATTTTAGCCATTATAATATAATTATTAAAAAGAATCATTATGAAAAGATGAGGTGAATAAGATGATATGTGAAGTGTGTAAAAAAAATGAAGCTACAGTATATATTACGAAAATAAGTAATGGAAAAAAGGAGCAGCATAATTTATGTGACAACTGTGCAAAAGAATTTGACGGTTTATCAATAGGTGCTGACATAGGAATAATATCGCCATTTTCATTTCAAAATATACTAAGTGGTCTAATGGACTATATAGGTGAAGCTCCAGAAACATCTAAGACAGAAAATATATCTTGCAAGAATTGTGGCATGACTATAAGAGAATTTAAAGAAAAAGGCATTTTAGGTTGCAGTGAATGTTATAAAGCTTTTGCACCTACAGTTAATCCTGTTATAAGCAGGGTTCAAGGGAAAACTGAACATATAGGTAAGATTCCAGTTAAGTCTGGAAAGGGGATAGCAGAAAGAAAAAAGCTTCTTAATCTAAAGCAGGAATTACAAAGAGCTATAGCCATGGAGGAATATGAAAAAGCAGCAGAAATTAGAGATAAAATGAGAGAAATATCAAATAATGGAGAAATTTAATATCATGAGTAAAAAGGAGGGTAAAAATGCATAATTGGGTAGAGTGCAATGATAATATTGAGGACATAGTAATTAGTAGCAGAATAAGACTAGCTAGAAATATTAAAGCAACTCCATTTCCTAATATTATATCAAATGAAGAGGGAAGAAATTTAGTGACTTCTATAGAAGATGCATTTTTTTCTTCAGATAGTATGAAGGAAAATTATAATTGTGTTCACTTATGGGAAATGGATAAGGTATCAAATATATCTTTTTTAGAGAAGCATCTTATAAGTAAGAAGCTCATAGAAAACAGTAATAAGTCAGCATTTATTTCTGATAAAGATGAGACTGTAAGCATAATGATAAATGAAGAAGATCATATTAGATTACAGTGTATTAGTTCAGGTGGGGATTTAAAGGATATATGGAGCTATTGTGAGAAGTTGGATGACTATTTGGAAGAAAAAATGGAATATGCTTTTGATGAAAAGCTAGGATATTTGACGGCTTGTCCAACAAATTTAGGAACTGGCTTAAGAGCATCGGTAATGATGCATTTACCAGCGCTAACTTTTAACAATGAAATGAGCGGTGTTTTAAATGCCCTTACTCAAGTTGGAATGACTATTCGAGGACTTTACGGAGAAGGTTCTGGAGCATATAGTAATTTATATCAAATATCAAACCAATTGACCCTTGGCATAAATGAAAAGGATATTCTTTCAAATTTAAAAGCTGTTGTGAATCAGCTTATAACGCAAGAACATCTTTCAAGAGAGCAGACTTTAAAGAAATACAATTATGAGATAGAAGATAAAATATTTAGGTCACTAGGCATTTTAAGATATGCCGTAACCATAGATATAAAAGAATGTTTAAAGCTTTTATCAAATGTAAGAATGGGTGTTGAAATGGGAATAATTAAAGACGTTAGTAAAGGTGTTTTAAACGACATACTTGTCAACACACAACCAGCAACGTTAAATAAAAAATTTGATACAAAATTGGCTGAAAGAGAACTAAACCTTAAGAGAGCACAATATATTCGTGAAAAATTAAGATAGGTGGTGGATCAATATGTTTAATAAGCGATTTAATGAAAGAACTGAAAAAGTTTTACTGTATGCAGAAGAAGAGGCAAAAGCATTTTTACATGGGTACGTTGGTACAGAACATGTACTTCTTGGAATCATAAAGGAAGGTGACGGCATATCAGGGAAGATACTTTACGATATGGGTGTAACTGCAAATGAAGTTAGAAACTTAGTTGAAGAATATGAAGGAAAAGGCGACATGGAATTACAAAAAAATAAAATCCCATTAACACCTAGAACTAAAAGACTATTAGAATTAAGTATAGTTGAAGCAACTAATTTAAACCATAATTATGTAAGTCCAGAACATGTTATGTTGGCATTAATTAGTGAGGGTGAAGGAGTAGCATATACTATTTTAAACAACTTAGATGTTGATTTCGAGAAGCTTAGGAAGGAAATATTAGAAAGATTGAGTTCTGGAGAGGAAATAGGCATTAATAATAAGGCTAGCAGTTACAGAAATGAGGATACTCCAGCATTGGATCAATTTGGTACAGATTTAACTCAAATGGCTGAAGAAGGTAAATTGGATCCGGTTATCGGAAGAGAAAAGGAGACTCAAAGAGTACTTGAAATACTTTGCAGAAGGACAAAAAACAATCCATGTCTAATTGGAGATCCTGGTGTTGGTAAGACAGCTATAGCAGAAGGTTTAGCTCAAAGGATAGTATCTGGAAATATACCTGAAATACTTAAAGATAAAAGGGTAGTTACACTTGATATTTCGTCTATGGTTGCTGGCTCTAAATATAGGGGTGAGTTTGAAGAAAGACTAAAAAAGGTTATGCAGGAACTAAAAAGTGTAGGAAATGTATTGCTCTTTATAGATGAAATTCATACTATTGTAGGAGCAGGAGGAGCAGAAGGTGCAATCGATGCTTCTAATATTTTAAAGCCATCTCTAGCTAGAGGCGAAATACAATGTATAGGTGCAACTACTATAGATGAATATAGAAAGTATATTGAAAAAGATGCAGCTTTAGAAAGAAGATTTCAGCCAGTTACTGTGGGAGAACCATCAAAGGAAGAAGCAATTTTAGTTTTAAGAGGTTTAAGAGACAAGTATGAGGCTCACCATGGAGTTAAAATTACTGATGATGCATTAGAAGCGGCAGTGAATTTATCAGATAGATACATAACTGATAGGTTTTTACCAGATAAAGCAATAGATTTGATTGATGAGGCAGGAGCAAAGGTTAGAATAGAAAACTTGACAGCACCACCTGATTTAAAAAAATATGAAGAAGAAATGGAAAAGGCTGCTAAAGAAAAAGCAGATGCTATAAGACTTCAAGATTTTGAAAAAGCAGCAAGACTTAGAGATAAAGAAAAAGAGCTAAAAGAAAAGATAGATGAGTTTAAGAAAAACTGGAAGAGCGGCAGTGGTGGTGAAAATCATATTGTTTCAGAAATGCAAATAGCAGCAATAGTTTCTAAATGGACTAATGTGCCAGTAGAAAAGTTAACTGAAAGGGAATCAGAAAAATTATTAAAATTGGAGGAAATACTTCATAATAGGGTTATAGGGCAAGAAGAAGCAGTAAAATCAGTTTCTAGAGCAGTTAGAAGAGCACGAGTAGGGTTAAAAGACCCTAAGAGGCCAATAGGATCGTTCATTTTCTTAGGACCAACGGGTGTTGGAAAGACTGAACTTTCTAAAGCACTTGCAGAAGCTATGTTTGGTGATGAAAGCAATATGATAAGAATCGATATGTCTGAATATATGGAGAAACATTCTGTATCAAGACTTATAGGATCGCCTCCTGGATATGTTGGCTTTGACGAAGGAGGACAGCTTACTGAAGGGGTTCGTAGAAAACCATATTCTGTTTTACTGTTCGATGAAATAGAAAAAGCTCATCCTGAAGTGTTTAATATTCTTCTCCAAATTCTTGAGGATGGAAGATTGACTGATGGGAAAGGTAAAACAGTAAATTTTAGAAATACAATTATAATATTGACTTCAAATGTAGGGGCATCTACAATCAAGAAACAAAAATCAATGGGATTTGCTACTTCAAAAGATGAAAAAGAAAATGAATATGAAAAGATGAAAGAAAATGTTCTTGAAGAGTTAAAACATTCCTTTAGACCTGAATTTTTAAATAGAGTAGATGATACTATTGTATTCCATAAAATAGAGGAAAGCGACTTAAAAGAAATAGTAAAATTGATGTTAAAGTCTGTTTGTGCAAGGCTTGAGGAACAAGATATAAACGTTAATTTTTCTGAAGAAGCTGAAAAATATTTAGCAGAAAAAGGTTTTGATCCAACTTATGGTGCTAGACCACTAAGAAGAACGATAACTAAAATAGTTGAAGATAAAATATCAGAACAAATTTTAAGTGGAATAGTTAAGAATGGTGATGAAATATCGGTTTCTTTAAAGGATAATGAACTACAATTTTCAAAAGTTTAACATAAAAAAGTAACAAGCAAATTGCTTGTTACTTTTTTATGTCTAAAAGGTTACAAATTCATTAAAAAGTATTGTATAATAAATATTGTAGTAATTGGAGGATATAAGTATGGTTAAAGTTAAAACAGTGTATATTTGTCAGGAATGTGGTCATGAAAGTTTGAAATGGATGGGCAAATGTCCTGGTTGTGGTGCTTGGAATACGCTAGTAGAAGAGCAAGTAGTCCAAAACAAAAAAAACACTATATCAAATATAGAAACGCAATCAGTATGTATACAAAATATTAAATCGGGAGAATATGAAAGGTATAATACTGGAATAAAGGAGCTAAATAGAGTATTAGGTGGAGGTTTAGTTAAGGGATCCTTAACGCTTATATCTGGTGCTCCTGGAATTGGAAAATCAACTTTGCTTCTTCAAAGTGCAAATAATATTGCAGAAAGCTATGGTAAGGTGCTATATGTTTCTGGAGAAGAGTCGGGAGAACAAATTAAAATGAGAGGTGACAGATTAAATATTACATCTGAAAATCTTTTTATTTTAGCTGAAACGAATATAGATATAATAGAAAAGAATATAGATGAGTTAAAACCAAAGTTTGTAATTATGGATTCGATTCAAACATTATATAAACCTGAAATAACATCAGCACCGGGCAGTGTATCTCAGGTTAGAGAATGTTCCAATGAAATTATGAGAATTGGTAAACTTCAAGGAATAGCTTTTTTTATAGTTGCACATATTACAAAACAAGGGGAACTTGCAGGACCTAGGGTTTTAGAACATATGGTTGATACAGTACTTTCCTTTGAGGGTGAAAGAACAGAAGAGTATAGAATTTTGAGGACAATAAAAAATCGTTTCGGTACTACTAGCGAAATAGGTGTGTTTGAAATGAGAGAAGAGGGGCTAATTGAAATAAATAACCCTTCCAATGTATTCTTAGAAGAAACAAGTTTTAATCAGGAAGGTTCGGTAGTAATTGCTACAGTTGAAGGAACTAGGCCGATTTTAGTTGAAATTCAAGCACTTGTTAGTGAAACAAAAGCTGTAATGCCTAGAAGAACCGTTATAGGAGTAGACTCTTCAAGATTAAACCTTATTCTAGCAGTATTAGAAAAGAAACTTAAAGTTCCATTTTATAATTGTGATGTTTATGTAAATGTAGTTGGAGGATTGAATTTAGAAGGTACTTATGGAGATTTAGGTCTTGCAATTGCATTGATATCAAGCATTAAAAGCAAGTTTATGAAAATGGACAGAACTATAATTGTAGGTGAAGTAGGATTGACAGGAGAGGTAAGACCAGTTTCTTTTTGCGATAGAGTAGTTCTTGAAGCTGAGAAAATGGGATTTTCAAATGTTATAATACCCAAAAGAAACGAAGAAAAGGTTAAAGCAGAAGATATCAAAATTATAGGGGTATCTTCTTTGAAAGAAGCTATAAGTAAAGTATTTTAAATTAGGGTGATGTGTGTGAATGAGTATAGATTAAAAAAAGATAAAAAGTTAATTGATTTATTAAAGATTATGTCTCCTGGTACTCCTCTAAGGGAAGGTCTAGAAAATATTTTAAGGGCGAAAACTGGAGGACTTTTAGTTTTAGGTGATGATCAAGATATTTTAAATATAGTAGATGGAGGATTTAAAATAAATTCTGATTATAGTCCTTCCTACGTATATGAGCTTGCTAAGATGGACGGTGCAATAGTATTAAGTTCAGATTTAAAAAAAATTGTAAGTGCAAATGTTCAACTTCTCCCGGACTCTACGATTCCTACTTTTGAGACGGGAACTAGACATAGAACAGCACATAGAGTAGCAAGGCAAACAGGGACTATAGTTGTTGCTATTTCACAGAGAAGAAATGTAATTACAGTTTATAAAGATGAAATAAAGTATGTATTAAGAGATAGCAGTATAATTCTTGGAAGAGCTAATCAAGCACTTCAAACCTTGGAGAAGTATGTTATTGTATTAGAAAGGGTAGTAACAAATTTAAATCTTTTGGAATTTCAGGATTTAGCAACACTTTTTGATGTTGTTACTGCTATTCAGAGAACAGAAATGGTAATGAGAATAGTATATGAGGTAGAAAGATATGTTTATGAGCTTGGAAATGAAGGCAGACTTATTTCAATGCAGCTAATAGAACTTGTTAGAAATATTGAACAGGATGGCATATTTTTAATAAGAGATTATTGCCAATCGGGAGTTCATTTTAATGATGTTTATAAAAGTTTGCAAACTATGAATTATAGTGATATTTTAGATTTAGATTCAATTTCTAAAGTGTTGGGTTATAGTGGAGTGCCTCTCGTCGATACTCTTATTTCACCTAGAGGATACAGAATGTTAAATAAGATTCCAAGGATACCTACGAATGTAATCGAAAATTTAGTTAAGCATTTTAAAGAATTAAAGTCTGTTATGGAAGCATCATATGATGATTTAGATAATGTTGAAGGAATAGGTGAGGCAAGAGCAAAGGCCATCAAAAATGGACTTAGAAGGTTAAGAGAGCAATTTATACTTAACAAACAGATTTAAATTATATATTTAGTAGAAAAAAATTATGCACCTTTCTGATTTGGGCGTTCCCTTGTGATTATTGAGCAAACATGGGCACGCCCAAACCCATAGTTTGATTGCAATTTTATCTAAAATTATATTTTCCTAAAGTATTAAATTTATCATTTTCTTTAAGTAAAATATCGTATAGATTTAGGTCTAAAGTATTACATAAGGAAGAAATATAAAATAAGTTTCTGCCGATTTCGCTAGCTATTATTTCACGGCAACTATCACAAAGTGTTCCGTTAACATGACTGCTTAAGCAAACTTTTAA
>JAJXYA010000337.1 GCA_021780795.1 Bacillota bacterium
TAGCTCCTGCTAATAAAACTTTTGGGAAAAGTTTATTTATATCAAATGAGTATTTTGCAACGTCTGGTAAGTTAGTGAATTTTTTAAGTAAAGCTTCATCATAATCATGTGTATTTATATCAATTGGGAACATTCCCGAAGCATCGCATATTCCTAAAACCTTTTCATTTGTAAGCTGCCAATGAATATATCCAGCTAAAGTTGTCATGAAATCAAGTTTTTCTAAGTGAGGTTCATTGTTTAGAATAGCTTGATATAGATGAGCTATACTCCATCTTTCAGGAATATTGTACTGAAATAATTCAGTAAGTTTTTTTGCTGCTTTTTCAGTCATTGTATTTCTCCAGGTTCTAAAAGGAACTAGGAGTTGACCTTCTTTATCAAAAGCCATATAACCATGCATCATTGCTTAAAAACCTATGGAACCTATATTTGTTAAGGTAACACCGTATTTTTCTTTAACTTCAGCAAAAAGCTTTTGATAGCTGTATTGTAAGCCTTTCCAAATTTCTTCAAGTGGATAGGTCCAAATACCATCCTTAAGGCTTGTCTCCCATTCAAAGCTTCCGCTTGCCAGTGGAGTGAAATCGTTTCCGATTAAAATGGCTTTGATACGAGTAGAACCAAATTCTATGCCAAGTGATGTTTTGCCATTTTCAATTTCCTCTGCTCTTTGATCCTTCATAATCAATAAAAAAACCTCCTCAGTAATGTGAAAAAAACAAATTTCTTTGAAAGCGATTTAATATTATCATAATAATATTAATAAGAATAAATGTCAATATAAAAAACATTATTGTGCGTACAAATTTCAAATTTAATGAAAAAATTAAGATATAAAAGCAAGTTCAGTTGAAACAGGTCTAGCACTGCCATGATAGATAATATATTATGATAAAAATAAATGTTCATAATAATATTAATAAGATAATTACGATATAGATTTATAATATAAATTAAATTAGTACGTACTAATATGCGAATATTATTGACATTTATAATTATAAATATTATTCTATTTATGAAAGCGATTTAAGTTATATAAAGGAGGGATTAAAAAAGCAATACTATTTAAAAATCTGCATAAAATATATAAATTTTTAGGAGGCTTATAAAATGAAACTTTTTATTGATACAGCGAATGTTAACGATATAAGAGAAGCAAATGATATGGGAATAATATGTGGAGTGACTACCAACCCTTCACTAATTGCTAAAGAAGGAAGAGATTTTAATGAAGTTATAAAGGAAATAACTTCTATAGTAGATGGACCGATTAGTGGAGAGGTAATTTCGCTAGATGCTGAAGGCATGATAAAAGAAGGCAGAGAGATAGCAAAAATTCATAAAAACATGGTAGTAAAAATACCTATAACCGAAGAGGGTTTGAAAGCAGTAAAGGTACTATCTAATGAAGGAATTAAAACGAATGTAACACTTATATTTTCAGCTGGTCAAGCTCTTTTAGCTGCGAGAGCAGGAGCAACTTTTGTTAGTCCTTTTCTTGGAAGGCTAGATGATATATGTTCAAATTCAATGGAATTAATAAAGTCTATAGTTAACATTTTTGAAACTCATCATATTAAAACAGAAATAATCGCTGCTAGCATAAGAAGTCCAAAACATGTAATCGATGCAGCTGAAGCAGGAGCACATATTGGAACTATTCCTTATAACGTTTTAAAACAACTTATAAAGCATCCGCTTACTGATTCAGGAATAGAAAGATTTATGAAGGATTGGAAAGAAGCTTTTAATAAATAGTATGGAGGAATAATTAATGAATATTGATAATTTAGCTGTAAATACAATAAGAATACTATCTGCTGAAGCAATTCAGAAGGCTAAATCAGGACATCCAGGACTGCCAATGGGAGCTGCACCAATGGCATACACACTTTGGAATAGACATTTAAAACACAGTCCTAGTAATTCAAAATGGATAGATAGAGACAGGTTTGTACTATCTGCAGGACATGGTTCCATGCTTTTATATTCATTATTAAACATATTTGGATACGATGTAACTGTTGAGGATATAAAAAACTTTAGACAGTTTGAAAGTAAAACTCCAGGACATCCTGAATACAAATTCACTGATGGAGTTGAAACTACAACAGGTCCACTTGGACAAGGAGTATGCAATGCAGTTGGTATGGCAATAGCTGAAAGTCACTTGGCAAGCAAGTTCAATAAAACAAATTATAATGTAATAGATCACTATACCTACGCTCTAGTTGGAGATGGTTGCTTGATGGAAGGAATTTCTGGAGAGGCATGTTCTCTTGCTGGTACCTTAGGACTTGGGAAATTAATTGTTTTATATGATTCAAATAATATAACTATTGAAGGAAATACTGATATTGCCTTTAGAGAAGATGTAGCATTAAGATATGAAGCATACGGCTGGCAGGTTTTAAAGGTTAAGGATGGTACCGATATTTTGGAGATAGATGCTGCAATAAAGGAAGCAAAAAAAGATTGTAATAGACCTTCTATTATAATAGTAAGAAATATTATTGGCTTTGGATGCCCTGCAAAACAAGGTAAATCATCTGCTCACGGGGAACCTCTAGGTGAAGAAAATTTAAAGCTAACAAAAGAACATTTAAATTGGACTTACGAACCTTTTACTGTTCCAGAGGAAATTGAAAACTTTAAGAAGGAATTTGTAATAAAAGCTAAAAAAATAGAAAATAAGTGGAATGAAATGCTTGCTTCTTATAAAGAGCAATATCCTGAGTTGAAAAAAGAATGGGAAATGTGGTTTGATGAAAAGAGTGGAGTAGATCTTTTGGAAAACGAACAATTTTGGAAGTTTGATAAACCACTAGCTACAAGAGAATCTTCAGGTATACTAATTAATAGATTAAGTAAGCTCATTCCTAATTTAATTGGAGGTTCTGCAGATTTAGCTCCATCCAATAAAACATATATGGAAGGCAAAGGCGATTTTTCTAAAGAGGATAGAAGCGGAGCAAATATGCATTTTGGAGTTAGAGAACATGCCATGGCAGCTATCGCAAACGGAATGTATTTACATGGTGGACTTAAGGTTTTTGTAGCAACCTTCTTCGTATTTAGTGATTATATGAAAGGTGCTATGAGACTTTCTGCCATAATGAAGCTTCCGATAATATACGTGTTAACTCACGATAGTATCGGTGTAGGTGAAGATGGACCGACACATGAACCTATCGAACAACTAGCTTCCTTAAGAACTATTCCGAATATGACTGTATTTAGACCAGCAGATTCCTGTGAAACAGCAGCAGCTTGGTATAGTGCTTTAAATTCAAAAAATGGGCCTACTGCTTTAGTACTTACAAGACAAAAGCTTCCTCTATACGAGAATTCGGGTAAAAATGCACTTAAGGGCGGATACATTTTAAAAGAAGCTAAAAATAAAGAAAAGCCTGATGTTATACTTATGGCTTCTGGTTCAGAGGTTGAACTGATTTTAAATGCTGCAATAGAGCTAGAAAAAGAAAATATTTCTGCAAGAGTTGTTAGCATGCCTTCCTTTGAATTATTTGAAGCTCAAAGTGAACAATATAAAAACCTTGTTTTACCTAAAAATATAAGAGCTAGAGTTGCAGTAGAAGCAGCCTCACCTTTTGGTTGGCATAAATATGTTGGAATCGATGGAGAAGTTATCGCTATGGAAGGCTTTGGTGCCTCAGGAAAAGCTGAAATTTTATTTGAACAGTTTGGTTTCACTGTAGAAAATGTAATAGAAAAGGTTAAAATGGTTATAAATAATTTGAATTAGAAAGGTGATTATAAATATGATCAAGAAAGAGATTTATGGCTACCTTGAAGAAAAACCAATTTATAAATATACTATTAATAATAAAGCAATGAAGTAAAAGAATATAGTATAAAGTATCATTTTGATTTAATTTCGAAAATATTGGATAATAAATAAAATTATAGCACATACTAATTTAGATGATTTATAAAAATTGGAGTGAATTAGTATGAGTAATTTATCAGACGTTTTTTCAAGTCGCCATGAAGCTTATTGGATTTTGAGTACAAAAGAAACAGGTTTTCCCCCTCTAAAAGATGACCTAAGAGTTGATGTGGCAATTATTGGCGGTGGAATTGTTGGAATAACTGCGGCATACCTACTTAAAAAGAAGGGCTATAAGGTTGCAGTTTTAGAAAGTGATAAAATTTTGCACGGCACTACTGGTCATACCACTGCCAAGCTCACATCTCAACATGGATTAATTTATCATAAACTAATAAGTAAATTTGGAGAAGAAAAAGCAAAGGAGTATGCAGATGCCAATGAAAGTTCCATTCAATTTGTATCGGATATAATTAAAGAAAACGGAATTGAATGTAATTACGAGGTTTGTCCGTCTTATGTTTATACTAGTTCAAAGGAATATATAAAAAAGATCGAAGAAGAAGTTGAGGCTGCTTCAAAATTGGGAATAAATTCAGCATATGTAGAAAAAATACCATTGCCTTTTGATACTATTTGTGCAGTGAGGTTTGATAATCAAGCAAAATTTCATCCGCTGAAATATTTGCTTGCCCTTTCTTCTAAGATAACAGAGGAAGGCAGCGATATATTTGAGCATACTACAGTGGTAGATATAAAACATGAACACAATAGTAAAAGTGAAGTTATAACGAGAGATGGTAAAAAGGTTACGTCAGATTTTGTTATAATAGCTTCCCACTATCCCTGCTATGATGGTCTAGGAATGTATTTTGCAAGAATGTATATTGAAAAATCGTATTTAATTGGATTAAAAATAAAGGATAAATTTTCAGAAGCAATATTTATAAATGCTGAAAGCCCTACAAGGTCTTTAAGAACTGCCAATACAGGTGAAGATGAAATCTTATTGGTTGGAGGAGAAAATCACATTACTGCTTCAGAAAAGGACACAAATATTCATTATGAAAGTTTAGCTAATTTTTCAAAAGAAAACTTTAACCTAGATAAGATTTTGTATAGATGGTCCACTCAAGATTGTATGACAGTAGATGGTGTCCCTTATGTTGGAAAGTTAACTTCAAAAACAGAAGACATATTTGTTGCTACTGGTTTTGGAAAATGGGGAATGACAAATGGTACTGCTGCAGCTAGAATTTTAACTGACCATATAATAAAAGGGGAAAGTCCATGGCAAGAAGTGTATAATCCTTCTAGATTCGATGTTTTAGCAGCTAGTGGAAAATTTATTGCACATAACTTAGATGTTGCTAATAATTATATAGGTGGCAAAATTGCCTCTGTGCCAAAAGATATTAAGCTAAAGAGCGGCGAAGCTGAAGTAATTAAAACCGATGAAGGCAAGATGGGAGCTTATAAAGATGAAAATGGAAAGCTCCACCTCGTAAATATTACGTGTACCCACTTAGGTTGTGAATTAGTTTGGAACGATGCAGAAAAAACATGGGATTGTCCTTGTCATGGCTCAAGATTTACTTTCGATGGTGAAAATGTTGAAGGCCCTGCTTTTATTCCTTTAAACCATCAAGGAGAGGGGCAAAATGAAAAGGATGCAAATATAAAATAAAACATTGAATTTTTCTACTCTGCAATCTTCCTCAAGCTAGCAGCCCCTGCAGTAAAAAATACTATCGCAAATAGAAGTAATATGCCTATATTAGGTAGAATATCTGTTATACCTTTATTTTTAAGCACTAAATCTGTAAGAGCTGTAACTGCCCAACTTTGAGGCATAAATAAAGCAAACTTTTTAAGAATATCCGGAAAATATTGTATTGGCATATATGATCCGCCTAAGAGGCAGGAAATATTTACAATTAGCATCGTTATTACAGATATATTGTTTTCGGATTTTATAACTCTTGATATTAGAAGACCTAAACCTTGAACAACAAGAAGTATTGCTGTGAATAATAGGAATAGGGCTAAATAGGATTTACCCCAGTATGCATTAAATAAAAATTTTGTAGTTATTATAATTAAAAAATCTTGTAGCCATCCAATTATAAGAAAAGATATAACTATTGAGGCGGCAATTGTAATATTACTATTAGGAGTAGATAAAGCTCTTTTTAAAGTTCCGTTAACTTTTTCACCTATAAGTTCATTTACAATAAATATTGAAGAGAACATTAAAAAGCTTATTACAAAACCGATAGTAATTAATCCAGAAAGAGAATTTGTATTATTATAAGATAAAACAGAACTCATAACATTAATTTTATTTTCAGATGTATCTTTAATAATGGTATCTTTTAAAGAAGAAAGAGATACTTTAGAATTAAAATTCATATCTTTAATAGTAGAAATAGCTGTATTAGAAATTAAATTATCTTTTATAAAGGAATCAATAATATTTTCGGCTACAACATTAGAATTTCCTTGCTGCAATTTTAAAATGTCTACCTTAGGCACCATTCCTTTGTTTAGTTGCTCCGTGAAATTATTTGGTATTACTATTGTTAAATTTACTGCACCACTTTCAACTTGAGCCTTAGCATCAGCTATATCTAAAATATTAATATTAAAATCACCTGAATTTTTAAAGTTTTTAATTAAGCTACCGCTAAGTGTTCCTTTATCATTATTTACGAAATCAATATACATATTGTTATTTGAACTGTTTTGACCTTGAGTAAAGAAAGTCATTATACATATAACTATTGTAGGCAGTGTTAAAGTCATAATAATTACAGATTTGTTTTGAAGCATACGTTTCAAATTTAAAATTGTAAGTCTAAATATTTGCATTTAATTTCTTCCTCCTTTCTAAGCTTTTACTTCTAAAAATCTAAAGTAAAGGCTAGAAGCTACCATTATTGCTAAGCTGACTAATATTGTGATGATAATATTTGTAATGGATAATGAGTATCCAAGCATTACATTAGAGTAATTATTATTTAAAACATAATTTATAGTCAATTGACTTATAGTTTTCATTAAGCCTGTATTATACATAGTAGGATAAAAGCTTCCTGAAATAATAGACATAAGTGCAAAGGCTAAAGAAGCTACAGTACGCATAATTTTGCCGGTTTTAAATACAGAACCTAACAGAGCTGTTAAGGCAGAAATTAAAATGCTATGCATGAGTATA
>JAJXYA010000213.1 GCA_021780795.1 Bacillota bacterium
ATTTACTTCTATTATAACATATAATACAACACCATACAACATAAAGATAAGAAAATTTGACAATAAAAAAATCAGGAAACCCTTTATTATAGGCATTCCTGATGCTTATGAATCATTTTATTTTGTTTGTAAGTGTTTAAAACCCGGAGAAGGTATACTATTAAGAAAGTGAATTTAATTATTGACACACGTGGCCGATTGTATTATAATAATTATGTTTGTATAGCGTTGTTAAAAAAGATCCACTAGCCCCGGATCTTTGACATAGAACGTGATTTATGTAAAGTTCAGGGAGGGAAAAAAATGAAATCATATGTTGCAAAACCACATGAAGTTGAAAGAAAATGGTATGTTGTAGATTTAGATGGTCAAACGCTAGGAAGAGCTGCAAGTCAAATTGCTACAATTTTAAGAGGTAAAAACAAACCTACTTATACTCCTCACGTTGACACTGGAGATTTTGTTATAGTTATAAATGCTGATAAAGTAGTATTGACAGGAAAAAAATTAGATCAAAAGATGTTAAGACATCATTCATTATATCCAGGCGGTTTAAAGGAAGTACCATATAGAGAAGCATTAGCAAAGAAGCCTGAATTTGTATTTCAAGAAGCAGTAAGAAGAATGCTTCCATCTGGAGTATTAGGTAGAGAAATGCTTAAAAAGCTTAAGGTATATAAAGGTACAGAACATAATCATGAAGCACAAAAACCAGAATTATTAGAATTAAGATATTAATCTTAACTGAGAGGAGGATTTATAATGGCTAAAGTACAATATATTGGAACTGGAAGAAGAAAAAAATCTATTGCGAGAGTAAGACTTGTACCTGGAGAAGGTAAAGTAATAATAAATAAAAGAGATATCGAAACTTATTTTGGATTAGAAACAACTAGAGTAATAGTTAATCAACCATTAGTATTGACTGGAACTAAAGAAAAATTTGATGTGTTAGTAAATGTTAATGGTGGTGGCTTAACTGGTCAAGCAGGAGCAATAAGACATGGTATTTCAAGAGCACTTTTAAAAGCTGATGAATCTTTAAAAGGTGAACTTAAGAAAGCTGGTTTCTTAACAAGAGACCCAAGAATGAAGGAAAGAAAGAAATACGGTCTTAAAAAAGCAAGAAGAGCGCCACAATTCTCAAAGAGATAATGCAAAAAAGAGGTTTATCCTCTTTTTTTTTGAGAATAAATGTTTTACATATAAATTATATATTAATAGATAGTAAAATTTATACTATCACACTTACAAAGGGTAAAAAATTATTAATAAGCAATTTTATAAAGAGGTGTTAAGATGTTTAGCTTGTCTCCTAAAGAAGATAAATTCTACGATATGTTTATAGAAAATTCTCAATTAATTTATGAAGCAGCATTAAAATTTCAACAATTTTTAAATAGTTTTTCAGAACTTGGAGTTAACTTGAAGGAAATAAAAGATATCGAAAGACAGTGTGATATTGAACAACATAAAATTATAAATGAATTAAATAAAACTTTTATTACTCCTTTTGATAGAGAGGATATATTTATGATATCAAAGAAAATGGATGATATTGTAGACATAATAGAAGAAAGTGCTAATAGTTTTATGATGTTTAATGTAGAAACTGTTAAAGACGAAGTTAAAGAACTGGCTGAACTTATAGTTATATGTTGTAAATATATAGTTAATCTCATGACAGAGTTTAAAAACATGAGAAATAATAAAAAATTGACAGAAATAATAATTGAAATAAACAAAAAAGAAGAAGAAGGCGACATAATATTTAGGAAAGCAGTTAGAGATTTATTTACAAAGGATTTGCCAGTATTAGAAGTAATAAAATGGAGAGAAATATATCAATATGCTGAAAATACACTAGATGCATGTGAAACAGTAGCTAATATTATTGAAGGAGTTGCTATGAAGAATGCCTAGTACAATGATATTATATACAGTAATAATAGTAATTTTAGCATTGATATTTGATTTTATAAATGGTTTTCATGATAGTGCAAATGCAATAGCTACTTCAGTGTCAACGAGAGTACTTAGCTTAAAATCGGCGGTAATAATGTCAGCAGTATTCAATTTTGTTGGTGCGTTTCTAAGTGACAAAGTTGCTAAAACTGTTGGGGATGGAATAGTAAATACGTCTTTAATATCACCAACAGTAATCATTGTGGCAATTATTGCAGCAATTATTTGGGATCTATTAACATGGTATTTTGGTATTCCGAGTAGCTCTTCTCATGCATTAATTGGAAGTCTAATAGGAGCAGCAATTGTATACCAAACTTCTTTTTCAGTAGTTTATTGGAAAACGTTTATACTTAAAATAATACTTCCTCTTATTCTATCTGTGATAATAGGTTTTGTAGTTGGTTATTTAGTAATGATACTTTTACAGTGGATTCTAAGAAAATCTAAGCCAAGCTTTGTAACAAAATTCTTTTCAAAATTTCAAATTCTTTCAGCAATGCTTATGGCATTAAATCATGGAATGAACGATGCTCAAAAATCAATGGGAATAATATCTATGGCATTAGTAAGTGGAGGGCTTTTACAGCAATTTGAAGTACCGGTTTGGGTAAAGATTATATGCGCTATTGCTATGGCTTTTGGTACATACTTTGGAGGACAAAGAATAATTAAAACTATGGGAACTAAGATGGCAAGATTAGCACCTGTAAATGGATTCGCAGCAGAAACAAGTGCTGCAGCAGTAATATTTGGTGCTAGCATGTTAAGTGCACCTGTAAGTACTACCCAAATAATTTCAACAGCTATAATGGGTGTTGGAGCCTCTAACAGGATTTCTTCAGTAAGATGGATGCTAGCTAGAAATATTCTTTGGGCTTGGATAATTACAATACCTATTTGTGCTTTAATTGCTAGTATACTCGGTTTGCTCGTTAAAGTATTATAATTTATAAAACCACCTTTCAGTTAAAATTGGAAGGTGGTTTTTGTTTTAAAATAAATAATTTTAGGAAATACTAACTCTAAATAAAAATAAATTAGGTGATAAAATGAGTAAGTATAAGATTATTTTTGCAATAATTATGGTAGTATTAATTTGTAGCGGTGAAATTAGAGAGGTTCAAGCAATTGAAAACAATAAAAAAATAATTTTAATTGATCCAGGACATGGTGGTCTTGATGGTGGTGCAATTTCAAAAAGTGGAACAGTTGAAAAAGATATCAACTTATTAATTTCTTTGAAAACAAAGAAAGTATTGGATGAAAAAGGATTTAAAGTAATATTAACGAGAGAAGAAGATAAAGGACTTTATTCTGAAGGTGGAACTATTAGAAAAAAAAAGGTTGAAGATTTAAATAATAGATGTAAAATGAAAGAAGAATGCAAATGTGATATGTTTGTTAGCATACATCTAAATATGTTTCCTGAGCAGCAATATTATGGCTCGCAAGTGTGGTATTCTAATAATAGCGAAAGCAAAAAACTTGCACACATAATTCAAGAAAACATTAAGACAGATTTAAAGGATAACAATAAAAGACTGGAAAAGCCTGCACTAGATAAATATAAAATATTAAGATGTGATAAGGGCATACCATCTGTAATTGTTGAATGCGGATTTTTATCTAATTATAAGGAAGAACAAAAATTGAAAACTGATGAATATCAAATGGCTATAGCTAATTCATTAGCGAATTCAATTGAAAAATTTTATGATCATTAATGATTGGAGAGGAAATTTATAATGAGGGAAATACACTCGAATGAAATTACAAATGCTGTGAGAGAGCTTTGTATAAAGGCAAATAGTTTTTTGCCTAAGGATATTGAAAATTCATTAAAGAAAAGTTTTGAAGATGAAAAATTTGAAATAGCTAAAGATACTCTTATGAAGTTAATTGAAAACAGTAGTATTGCATCAAGTGAAAAGGTGCCTATTTGTCAAGATACAGGTATGGCCTGTGTTTTTTTAGAGATAGGACAGGATGTTCATATTTCTGGGCAATTTATAGATGATGCAATAAATGAAGGTGTAAAACAAGGATATGAAGAGGGTTATCTTAGAAAATCCATAGTTAAAGATCCGATTAATAGAATAAATACAAAAGATAATACACCAGCAGCAATAACATATGAGTTTGTTCCTGGTGAAAATATAAAAATTACAGTAGCACCAAAAGGCTTTGGTTCAGAAAATATGAGTAAGATAAAAATGCTTAAGCCGGCAGATGGAATTGAAGGAGTAAAAAAATTTATTACAGATACAGTAAAAGAAGCGGGACCCAATCCTTGCCCTCCAATGGTAATTGGTGTAGGTATTGGCGGCAATTTCGATAAAGTTGCAGCACTTGCAAAAAAAGCATTATTAAGACCTATAGACGAGTATAATAGTGACGATTTTTATAAAAACCTTGAAGAAGAGATGCTTGTTAAAATTAATCAACTTGGCATAGGACCACAAGGTTTTGGTGGAAAAACTACGGCGCTTGGTGTTAATATTGAGACTCTTCCTACTCATATTGCTGGTTTGCCTGTTGCTGTAAATATTTCATGCCATGTAACTAGACATGCCAGCTGTATAATATAATTTATAGAAGGAGAGGATTAATTTAATGGAAGTTAAAATTTCAGTACCCCTTATAGAAGAAGATATAAAAAAGCTTAAAGCTGGTGATAGAGTGTTGTTATCAGGTTATATATATACAGCAAGAGATGCAGCACATAAAAGATTAGTGGAATTGTTAGATAGGGGAGAATCGCTACCTTTTAATATTGATAATGAAGTGATTTATTATGTTGGTCCAACACCAGAAAAACCGGGACAAGTTGTTGGATCGGCAGGGCCAACTACTAGCTACAGAATGGATTCCTATGCACCTAGACTAATGGATATTGGTTTGAAAGGAATGATAGGAAAGGGTAGCAGATCAAAAGAAGTAATTGAATCTATAATAAAAAATAAAGCAGTATATTTTGGAGCTATAGGTGGTGCAGCTGCATTAATATCTAAGACAATAAAAGAATCTAAGATTATAGCATATGAAGATTTAGGTTCAGAGGCCATAAGAAAGTTTAAAGTTGTAGATTTTCCAGCTATCGTTATTATAGATAGTCAAGGTAGAAATCTTTATGAGGAAGGACAAAAGGAGTATTTGAAGTCAGTTAAATAAATTATTAAGAGGCATGCTTTTAGCATGCCTCTTAATAATAAGGGGTGATTTGAAATAAGTATTTATATATATGTATATACTTATTTTTTATATAAAAGCTCGAAGTATTCTTCAAGCATTCTATGCATTGAAAAGTTTTTTTGAGTAGATTTAATGCTTTCTTGCATCATATTTATCCAATCTAATCTGTTTTCGTAATAAGTAGGAATGACCTTTTTTATTAAAACTTCATAAAGTGCTTCAGCATCATGCTTATCAAATTGTTCTAAGTCATCACATTCAAAACCATTTCCAAACTGCCATCCATTTATTCCATCAATGCAAGCTTCAGGCCACCACCCATCTAGTATGGAGCAGTTAAGCACACCATTCATTGCAGCTTTCATTCCAGAGGTACCACTTGCCTCCATTGGTCGTCTTGGGTTATTGAGCCAAACATCTGAACCTCGAGTCAACTTAGCACCTATTTCCATATCGTAGTTTTCTAGGTAAACAACTGAATTGGGATATTTTTCTACCATTTTAATTAAATCAGCTATAATTTCTTTGCCTTCATTATCGAAAGGATGAGCTTTTCCAGAAAATACAATTTGAATTTTTCCTTCTTTTAAAAGTGGGTCTATTATAGTAGGATTAGAAAAAATAAGATTACTCCTCTTATAGCTAGCAGCTCTTCTAGAGAAACCTATAAGTAGCTTGTCATCTAATAATTTAATTTTTGTCTTACTTTCAATAAAAGAAATTAAATCTCTTTTTAATTCCATGTGTATATTCCAAAGTAAATCATTTTCTAATGAATCACCAATAAGTCTTTCATCAACCCAAGTAGGTACATGAATTGCATTTGTTATTCCTATAATTTCCGACTTGTTTTTTACTTTTTTCCACATTTTATTTGAAGTTTCAGAGTGAAGTTTAGCAACGGCATTTGTTTTTCTAGATACTCTTAATGCTGCTACCGTCATATTGAAGGGCTTACCACCTAGCTCTATCATTTGTTCCTTCGATAAACCATTGAAAGCACCCATATATTTAAGTTTTTCTATAGGATGTTCTTCATTGCCATGAATAATTGGTGTATGAGTTGTAAAAACAATTTCTTTTCTAGTATTTTTTAAGGCTTTGCTAAAGGATTGCCGAATTGATATTTTTTCTTTTATCAATTCGGTTGCTGCAAGAACAGCGTGTCCTTCGTTAAAATGATATACGTCTATATTGATACCTAAAGCTCTTAAAGCCCTAATGCCTCCGATGCCAAGAACAATTTCCTGGGCAATCCTCTCTTCTCCAAACCAACCGTATAATTGGCCAGTAATTAATCTTGTGCTATTTTCTTTTATATCTGTATCGAGAAGATATAAGTCAGCATTATTAAATTTGTTAACTTTCCACACTTTACAAAGTATTTCTTCTCTTCGAATAGTAACTGGAACTTTAATGCCAGTATCTATTAAGAAATCATAATCGTAGTCATGAAACATATCGAAAGGTTTACCATTTTTATCAATAGCTTGATCTCCATAGCCTTGTTTCCATCTGATTCCTATAGCGGTAATTGGTAAGTTGTCATCCTTGGCACCTTTAATATAATCCCCAGCTAAAATTCCTAAACCACCTGCATAAGTTTTGAAATCTGAATCCAAGCCGTATTCCATACAAAAATATGCAATTCTAGGCAATGATTTACGTTCCATATAAAAACTCCTTAAATTATTATTTTACACATTATACTATATATTGTAATGTTTTAAAGAAATAATTACAATATATAGTATGTGTCAAAATATCTCATTAAATGATAAAAAAATACTTATTCAGTCAAAATAGAATATTATATGAGCAAAAACTTAATAAAATGATTAATTGTTAAGAAAAGTTAACAATTGTTAACTATTTGTAACAAT
>JAJXYA010000149.1 GCA_021780795.1 Bacillota bacterium
ATTGAAGATCCTAGAAAACATTTTACTTGTTTAAAGTGTGAGAATGTAGAGAATTGCATGGAGTTTGCAGAAGTTTGTTGCCCAATTCATGTAGGCAATGACACTGTTGGAGTTATTGGACTTATTGCTTTTGAAGAAGAGCAGAAGAATGCTATTATAAATAATCAAGCAAATTTAATGAATTTCTTAAATAGAATGGCTGATTTAATTTCATCAAAGCTATTAGAACAAGAAAACACAGAGCAAATAAAGCTTTTGGCAAGAGAACTTGAAGTGGTTCTTGATTCCGTAGATAGGGGAATTATAGCAGCAGACCATAGGGGGAAAATTCTTCACTATAACACCAAAGCAATAGAGTTATTTAGACTTCAGGGAAGTGAAATTTTAAGCACCAATATAAAAAATCTTATTGGCACCTTAGATTTTAATTGCCTTATTGAAAAAGATATGAATTTAAGAAATAAAGAATTTACTTATAGTGGTAGTAATCATCATTTTAGAGGAATTTTTGATGCGAAGCCTATTAGTATTGGGGATAAAAGCTTTGGTATAGTATGTACCTTTAGTAATATTTCAGATTTATTAAAAACGGTAAACAAGATTACCACAGGGACTATTGTTACTTCCTTTGAAAGTATTATAGGTAGTAGTAACTGCTTAGAACAGGTTAAAGTAGAAGCAGAGAAAGCTTCAAAATCCACTTCTACAGTACTCATTCAGGGAGAAAGTGGAACGGGAAAAGAGCTATTTGCACGAGCTATTCACTTTCACAGTGATAGAGATAAGAGACCATTTATTCCAATAAATTGCGCAGCTATCCCTGAGCAATTATTAGAAAGTGAGCTTTTTGGATATGAGGATGGTGCTTTTACAGGAGCAAGAAGGGGTGGGAAGGCCGGCAAATTTGAATTAGCAAATAAGGGAACAATATTTTTGGATGAAATTGGAGACATGCCTATCCATCTTCAAACTAAACTGTTAAGGGTGCTGCAGGAATACGTTATTGAGAAGATTGGTGGAAAAGAATCCATTCCAATAGATGTAAGAATTATAGCAGCTACAAATAAAGATTTAGAAAAAAAGGTGTTAGAAGGAGAATTTAGGCAAGACTTGTTTTATAGACTAAATGTAATTCCCCTTAATATACCCCCTTTAAGGCATAGAAAAGATGATATAGTAATTCTTGTAGATTATCTTTTAGATAAATGTAATTCTAAGTTAGGTAAGAATATAAGTAAAATAGATGATGCTTCCTTAGAAACTTTTATGGATTATGAGTGGCCAGGTAATGTGCGTGAATTGGAAAATACTATAGAGTATGCAGTAAATATGTGTGGCAGTAGTGTTATAAAATGTATTGATTTGCCAAATAGACTTAAGGTTGCAGAAAACACTTTAATGAGCAGTGAAAATGTAGGTATTGTACCTATTAAGGAACTGGAGAAAAAAGAAATTGAAAAAGCTTTAGAACATTTTGGACATAGCAAACAGGCAATTACAAAGGCTGCTGAGGCTTTGGAATTGAGCAGAGCAACTTTATACAGAAAATTAAAGGAATACGGAATAAAACAGTCTCAAAATGAGAATTAATTCTCAATATGAGACTGTTTTTCTTTGTTTTTTCTCATTATGAGAAAGTATACTATTGAATGGGCTATACACAGTATGATTTTATTGGCATGAGTATTGCTCTAATGTATGTTAGGCATCTTTTTAAAAATAATTAATCTATATGTTTTGAGATGCCTTAAGATAATCCGTAGGGGAGTGATACCATGAAATTAAGAAATCTTATAGTTCAAACATTGAAGGAAGAAGTTGTTCCAGCCATGGGATGTACTGAGCCAGTAGCTGTTGCTCTTGCCTGTGCCAAGGCTAAAGAATTAATAGCTTTTAATTATATAGAGAAAGCAGAAGTTTTTGTTAGTCCTAACATATATAAAAATGGATTGTCAGTTGGAATACCCAATACACAGGAGGTTGGGCTTTATATTGCAGCTGCACTAGGTTTTATCGGAGGAGAAAGTGAGAAGGATTTAAGGGTACTGGAAGGAATTAACGAAACTGAGGTGCAGCTTGCAAAAGAACTTTTACATAGCAAAAAATTATCACTAGACATTAAAGATACTGAAGACAAGATCTATGTAGAAGTGAATCTTGCAACAGATAAAGGCAATGCTAGTGTGATTATTATCGGAAAACATAATAGATTTGTTTATATTGAAAGCTTAGGTGAAGTTATTGTAGATCTAAGAAAAGAGGATAAAAGCAGTAATGAAGGGAAAAACCTTTTATATAGTTTAAAAATAAGAGAAATTATAAAGGAAATTGAGAGAATTCCTCATGAAGACATCGCTTTTATGTTAGAAGGAATAGTAATGAATGAAACCATAGCTAAGGTAGGATTAAAAGAAAAAATGGGTATGGGGGTTGGCTTTAGTCTTAAGAAAAGCATACAGAAAGGGATTCTTTCAGAGGACTTAATGACCTCTTCAATGATGTTAACAGCAGCTGCTAGTGATGCGCGAATGTCAGGGCTAAATTTATCTGTTATGAGCAGTAATGGAAGTGGAAACAATGGACTTACAGCAATTCTGCCTATAGTGGCATATAAAAATAAATTTAATGTAGATGATGAAAAATTGGCTAAAGCTGTAGCAATAAGTCATATTATGAATAGTTATATAAAACATTATATAGGGAGATTATCTGCACTATGTGCTTGTGGTGTTGCAGCTGGAACCGGTGCAGGTATAGCTATAGCATGGTTAATGGGTGCCAATGAAGATCAAATAGATGGAGTTATAAAAAATACCCTTGCAAATACTAGTGGTATGATATGTGATGGCGCAAAGGAAGGATGTGCAATAAAGCTTTCAACTTCTGCATCAGTTGCTGTTCAATCGGCAATACTAGCCATAAATGATTCTATAGTACCTGTAAGAAATGGAATTGTTGCAGAAACTGCAGAAGATACAATTATGAATTTAGGAGTTCTATCCTCGGAAGGAATGAGTATTGCAGACGCTGTTATATTAAAAACTATGAAAAAAATGCAAGGAGAATGTAATGCTGGAGTAACACATGAAAATACAGAAGTATACCTAAAAAAAGAAGGTATTATTGCTTAGTAAGTTTATTTTTAAAATTCCATAAATTACTATTGAAATTAATTTTAATTCTGATATAATAAATTTAACAAATACAAATTAAACATATTTGAAGATTTTATAAGTTAATATTTCTGGGATATTCGTCAAGCTCTTATTTTCAACCTACATTATTTATACGGGAGTTCGAGATCTAGGTGTGGATTAGGCCTATAAGACCAATATTAAGTGGCAAGGACTGTTAAACATCTCTGAGAACACCCACCTATCTGAAAGATAGGTGTAAAAATTAGGGCAACGGTATTTTGGATTATAAATTTAAAAAATTTTTGATTCGTGTATAAAAGAGATAGTGATATCTCTTTTTTTATATTTTAGGAAATTATAAAATTATCAATTTACGGGTAAATATTTGATATTTAAATAATTTAATGTTAAAAATTTGCTCTGGGTAATCTTAAATTTTATAATTTTAAACCTTCTAAATTAATAAGTATCGAGGTGCAATTTTATGACAGAAGATAAAGTCCTTCAAATGATAGAGCGCAACCCAATTGTTATAAAAACCATTGAAAATCCCAGTGATGAAATGAAGCTTATGGCTATAAAGAAAGATGGAATAATGATACGCCATATAAAAAAAACTACAAAAGAAATGCAGGAAATGGCCATAACAGGTAATCCACGGGCTATTGAGTTTATAGAAAACCCGACTTATGATATGAAAAAATATGTTGTGTCAAAGTTATGGAATACTTTGGAATTTATAGAAGAGCCTTCTGAAGAACTTATAAAAGTAGGAATTCAGCAAAAAGGCTATGCAATAAAATATGCTAAAAGTCCAAGCATTCTATTGCAAAAGTTAGCTATAGAAAAAGATTATGATTCTATAAAATACATAAGCAGTCCAATTGAAGAAATTCAACTTTTAGCCATAAAAAGAAATTATGATGCTTTAAGATATATAGAAAATCCAAGTTTAAATGTAGAAATATTGGCCATTGTAGAAAATGAAGCTGCTGTAAAATTTATCCATAATATAGATGAAAATAAAAAAATATTATTTTTAAAGCACAATGTCTTGGTAATGAAATATTTTATTAATGATATACCAATGGATTCGGTAGAGCGGGCTCTTATAGAGGCGTTATCTAAGGAAGATGTATCAGAGAAATATGTAAGAGATTTTATAAACTGTGATAGTATAAATGAGAAACATGGAAATATATCTGTGGACAAAATGATTTTTATTTATAAATATGGTAGTAAACTCTGCAAAAAAATAGCAGTTGATGAAAAACTGAAGATGTAGCACGGGGGGATGTATTATGAATTTTAAAGATACCTTACTAAGTGTAGAATTTGTCTTAGAAACGGATGAAGTACCTTTAATTGTAGGGGAAAGCGGTATAGGAAAAACTGCCTTAGCTAAAGCTCTTTCAAGAAAGAAAGGCTGGAGTCTAGTTATTATAGATGGAAATCTTTTAAAAGAAGGAGAAATAGGCGGTCTTCCAACGGTTGAGGACTATAGTCTTATAGATGCTAATGGAAGTACTGTTAGCAAAAGGCACACTGTTTATGCGGTTCACACTAAACTACAGGAGATTGATAGTTTGATAATGGACGGCAAAGAGGTGTTTTTATTTATTGATGAAATAAATCGATGTGAACATACGGTGCAGCAGGAACTTATGAATCTAATACTAAATAGAGAGATTAATGGGTATAAGCTTCATGACAAAGTGAAAATCTTAGCTGCAATGAATCCTTCTAGTAAATATGGAGAGGATTTTGATTATCAAGTAGTTGATATGGATGCAGCACAAGAAAATAGGTTTGTGTGGTTATATATGGAAAGTAATTCAAAAGCTTGGCTTACCTGGGCTACTGAAAATAACCTTGAGCAAAAGGTTATAGAGTTTATAGCTACTTTCCCAGAATATTTACATAGTACCAAAAGCGATGAGCAAATAAAGGCAACCCCTAGAAGCTTTGAACGTGTTTCTAAAAGCTATAGGCTTTACACTGAAAATAAAGATACAATCCCTAAAAGAGTATTTTTAAATATACTAAAAGGGAATTTAGGTAATAGAATTGCTCATGAGTTCATGACATTTGCTGAGGAAGATACTAAACCGCTAATTTCTTTTGAAGAGGTATTTGAATATCTGGAATTATCACAAGAGGTAATCGAAAAGGTAAAAGTGGAAAGTCACACTAGATTATATTTGATTGCAAAGAATATTTTGAGTGTATTAAGTAAGAAAGAAATTTTAGATAGTGACATAAAAAGATTTGTAGAATTCCTAGGGTTTTATCCTGTGGACTTAGGTCTAGGCATTATGCAGGATATTAAAGAAAATTATGATAGTGTTTATAAGTTATGCTTAGAAAATGAAGCTTTCGTTGAATTGTATTTTAAGGCCTATAATGAAATTAAGGGCTAGGTGAGATTATGGGAAAAAAGTTTGAAAGTCTTAAAAACTCACTTTATGATGAAATCACTAATGTGAAAAGCATTGAGGAAATGCCAAAGGACTTTATAGAAGATTTTTTAAAACTTGTAGAGCAAGTTAATTTTATGCTCATAGAAGACAAAGAAAACTTTTATGGATATTTTCTACTTCAAATGTCTAGAGAGATAAGATATGACATCACTACGCCTACAGCTGTGAATTTTAAGCTATCTAGGTACGTCATTTATCTTAATCCTTATATATTTTTAAATTTAACAGCAGATCAGATGAAAAGCACTATTAAACATGAGATTCATCACATATTATCTTTACATTTAAACCGTGCAAAAGAGCTTAAAAGGAAATTTAGTACTTTAGCTATTAACATGGCAATGGATATAGTAGTGAATCAGTATATAAATTATCTGCCACCCTATGCTACAACTTTAGAGCAGATAAATTTCAAATATAGCTTAAAGTTACAGCCTAATATGCCTATGGAGTATTATGCTGATAAAATTCAAGTAGCACTAAATTTATTAGAGGAAAAGGATGAAAGTGAAGAGGATGACTCAAAGGAAAATCATATAGAAAAAGAATATGATGTTTCTAGTACTCATGATTTATGGGAAGAATCCATAGAGATGGATGAAGAGACTCTGAAAAATTTTACTGAGAAATTTGTAACTCTAGCAGATAAGGGATCAGTTCCTATTTATTTGCAGAGCATGATCAATCGTTTGAAGGGTAATAAAGGCGAAATTCCCTGGAATATATATTTAAAGAGATTAATGGGAACCTTAGAAGGTGACAAAAAAAAGACTATTACACGAAGAAGCAGACGTCAACCTAATAGATTAGATTTAAGAGGAGAACTTAGGGGACATACAGCTAGAATTACCCTGGCAATAGACATAAGTGGTAGCATCAGTGAGGAGGAATTTCATGGAGCAGTAAAAGAAGTTTTTAATATTGTAAAAACTTATAAGCATGAAATAACGCTTCTGGAATGCGATACTGAAATAAGACAAGTCTACAAGCTGAAATCCATCAATAATATAAGGCCACGCTTTAATACTGGAGGCGGTACAAAATTCACGCCAGTCTTTAAGTATGTAAATAATACTGATACCAACATACTAATATATTTTACAGATGGAAAGGGTGAAGAAACCCTAAAAGTAATGCCAAAAGGCTATAAAACTTTGTGGGTTATCTCAGGACGTGGAGATAAACTTTCTTTAAGGGAGCCTTTTGGTCTTGTAAAAAAACTAAAACCTGTAGAAATAAAAGAGGATACTATAGATAGAAATGATGTAATAGGTGATGGATGGTCCATGAATAATCAAGAGCCAATATATTAGGAACTGTAGATATACAGACAATAAAGTATGAAATTTCTCCTGCGTGTTTTGCAAACGAGCTCGAAATTGAAATTT
>JAJXYA010000193.1 GCA_021780795.1 Bacillota bacterium
AAAACTTTAGATGAAATAAATGAAAATAGGTCACGTCTTGATATTGGACAGTTATCAAGGCAAATCGATATATTAGAAAAAGTTAGAAGAGAAGAAATAGAAAAGTTAAATAATTTAAGGCTTCAACTAAAAAATACTAGGCTCAATGAGTATAGGCCTATTGTTGTTGGAGGAGAAGAATATAAGCCTATAGAGGCAGCAAGGTTTATTAATGACAACAGAGATACATATGGATGGATACCTGAACCGATATCGCCATATGTTCTCCCTTCTCTATTGGAAGAAGATATAATTGAGCTTTATAATATAAATGCTATTGTAACAAAAGAGGATGAAGAAGAGTTGAGTTTTAATCTAATAAAAACAACAGAGCTCTTATCAATAGCCCAATTTAATGATTTAATAAATAAAAAAATGGAATTTAAAGAGGATAAGTTAAACGAATATAAAACTTGTTGGAACAATAAAAGTAATTGTACAAAAGAGCAGTTAAATGAATTGATTAATGATATTAACGAAGCTTTGATTAATATTAATTTAGATATGGAATGGACACTAGCTGCTATTGAAGCTGGAAGTGAAGAAGTATTAAAAAAGCAATGGATAAATCTTATATATGAAGTTGATAAAGTATATGAGTTATCACTGGAGGTTTCTGAGCAAATAATTAAATATAATCCAGAAATTATACACCTTGAGGACAAGTTTAACATTAAAAATCAATTGGAAAAAATAATATCTAAGCTTGAAACCAGCGGTAAGGTAACAAGACTGGACTTAATGTTTAATCAAGATATGAAAAAAGCAATAAATAATTGCAGGGTTAATGGGAAAATTCCAACTACTATTAACGAATTTAAAGCAGTGCTAGCCTATTACAATTTAGAATACGAAAGAATACAGCTAAGATTAAGATGGGACAGGCAGTTAGTACCTTATGGCGCTGAAAAGTCGGATAAAATGGGAATAAATTTTGAAGCAGTTTGCAAAAAGTATTGCGTTATTATAAAGGAGAACCTTAATTGGCGTGAAGAAAAGTGGGAGCCAATATTAAAAAAACTAAAGGTTTATGGATTAAATATTCAAAGTTTAGACGGTGAGTTTGACCTATCAAGTGAGAACTTTAGCAAATTAAAGCATATAAAACTTAATTTTGGAAATAAGCTTATAGCTGCAGTTAACTCTCAAATTTATAGGTTATCATATAAAGAATGTGAAAAAGCTATAGCTTCTTTAAAGGAATTGGTTGATATATATTGCATGGATCAAAATAGTCGTATAATGAGGGGATTTCAGGAAGCTATAATTAGAAATGATATAACTTTATATAACAATTTCTATGATGCTTTAATTAGATTAAAAAGTATAGAAGATTATGTAAGAAGACGACAGCAGTTATTAGATAAGCTAAGAGAAACAGCGCCGGCTTGGGCAAAGGCAGTTAAGCAGAGAGAGGGAGTGCATGGCAATAATAAGCCACCTTCAGATATAAAAAAAGCATGGCTTTTTGCACAATTTAATGAAGAAATAAAAAGAAGAAATAATTCATCAATTGAAAAAATTCAAAATGAAATAATAGAAGTGGAAAATAACATAAAGGAAAACACCTCTGAATTAGCTTTTAAAAAGGCTTGGAAGGAAAGACTTAACAGCATTAGCAATAGCAAAAAGCAAGTACAGGCAATCGAAGCCTGGAGGCAGATAATGAGAAAAGTAGGAACAGGGAAAGGGAAGAGGGCAGAACTTTTAAAGGCAGAGGCAAGAAAATTAATGCCAGAATGTCAAAGTGCAGTACCTGTTTGGATAATGCCATTAACAAAAGTGGTTGAAAGCTTTAACCCTAGCCAAAATAAATTTGATGTTGTAATAATAGATGAAGCTAGCCAGGCTGATTTCGTGGCTATAGTAGCATTATTTTTAGGCAAACAAGTAATAATTGTTGGAGACAATGAACAGGTCAGTCCATTAGCAATAGGTGAAAAAGCAGAAGATATAGATAGGCTGATAAAAGAATATTTATTCGATATTCCTAATAGTTTTTTGTATTCTGGGAAGTTTTCAGTTTACGATTTAGCTCAAACTGCAGGCTATCAGCCTGTGAGACTGAAAGAGCATTTTAGATGTGTTCCAGAAATAATACAATACTCCAATATTTTATCATATAATGGCCAAATAAAGCCACTAAGAGATTCCAGTAAAGTAGATACAAAACCTCACGTTATTTGTTATAGGGTAGAAAATGCTATTTGTAAAAATAAAGTTAATGAAAAGGAAGCACAAGTAATAGTAGCTTTAATAATGGCTTGTTTAGAAAGAGAAGAGTATAAAAACAGTACTTTTGGTGTAATTACATTAAGAGGAGAAAAACAGGCACTCCTTATAGATAAAATGTTACAAGGAAAAATGGAGCCAAAGGAGTATAGAAGAAGAAGGATACTGTGTGGAAACTCAGCAAATTTTCAAGGAGATGAAAGAGATGTTATCTTTCTTTCAATGGTAGATACTAATGAAGGAATTGGTCCTTTAAGATTTAATGGATATGGTAATGATAATTTGTATAAAAAGAGATATAACGTTGCAGTAAGCAGAGCCAAAGATCAGATTTGGTTAGTTCATTCCTTAGATGAGGATAATGACTTAAAGCTTGGAGATATTAGAAAAGAACTAATAAGTTATTTTAAAAATTCAAAAGGAAGAGAAAACGAATTTAACATTAATGTGAAAAAGGCTGAATCTGAGTTTGAAAAACGGGTTATGAAATATCTTATTAATAAAGGATATAAAGTAGTTCCTCAATGGCAAGTAGGGGCATATAGGATAGATATGGTTATACTGAGCGGTGAAAATAAGATTGCACTTGAATGTGATGGTGATAAATGGCATGGAGAAGATAAGCTTTTAGATGATATGAATAGACAGGCTATCCTGGAAAGGTTAGGCTGGAGATTTATAAGGATAAGAGGAAGTGAATTTTTTAGTGATGAAGCATCAGTTATGGGAAAAGTATATGAAAAACTTACCGATTTAGATATATTTCCTGAAAAAACCTTTGAAGAAGTTTCAGAATATGGATTAAAAGAAAAAATTATCATGAAAAGTGAAGAATTGCTCAGAATGTGGAATAAATAAAATATTTATTGACAAATAATACTATGGTGGTAAAATTAAGATAGAAAGTATTAGATGATAATCATTATTAAAAGTATTGGAGGTAGAATTATGAGTATTGGGTTTTATGAGGCAGTAAAAAATAGGCGTTCAATTTATGGTATAAAAAAAGAGAGTGTAATTTCCGATGAAAAGCTTGAAGAAGTAATTAAACATGCAATAACTTATGTACCTACAGCTTTTAACTCTCAAAGTGGAAGGGTAATTTTACTTTTAGATAAAGAACATGATAAATTTTGGGATATAACTCTAGAGCAGTTGAGAAAGATAGTTCCAGAAGAAGCTTTCAAAACAACAGAAGATAAAATAAATTCCTTTAAAAACGGATATGGAACAGTTTTATATTTTGAGGATCAAGACGTAGTAACTGGATTACAACAAAAATTTCCGTTATATAGTGATAACTTTCCTGTATGGTCTCAGCAAGGTTCAGGAATGTTACAATACATAGTTTGGACTGCTTTAGAAGCAGAAGGCTATGGTGCATCACTTCAGCATTATAATGAAATTATTGAAGAAGCTATTAAGAAAGAGCTTGGTATAAGTAATTCTTGGAAGCTAATAGGTCAAATGCCTTTTGGAAAGCCGATTTCAGAGCCAGATAAAAAAGATTTTCAGCCTATTGAAAAAAGATTTAAAGTAATAAAATAATAAATTTTACTCCCTTAAAAATATAAAAAGCAGCTTAATATCTATTAAGTAACCTTGTATTGTTTTACAAGTATTTAGGATATTGAGCGGCTTTTTATATTTAATAAAAATTTATCAATATTATTGGAATATAAATGTAAATAAATATTTAATTGTGCATAATTTGAATATATAATTAGTATATAAGTTTTATATTTTTAGGAGCTGATTTGATGTCACAAAAAACAGTAATTAATGAAGAACATAAGTTAAAGATAAAAAAGCCTAAATTATTTAAAGTAATTATGCATAATGATGACTATACTACTATGGAATTTGTAATAGAGGTTTTAACAAAAGTGTTTAATAAAAGTGGAATTGAGGCAACTAAAATAATGTATGATGTGCATAGAAAAGGCATTGGAACTGCTGGTGTATATGCATACGATATAGCCAAAACAAAGGTTAATCAAGCAATGGGAATGGCAAAAAACAGTGGCTTCCCTTTTAAATTGAGTATGGAAGAGGAATAAGTATATGAAGATTGATGAAGTATTAAATGAAATTATTACTGCGGCCTTTAATGAGGCTAAACAAAAGAAACACGAATATTTTACTCCAGAGCATATTCTTTATGCTTCATTATTTTTCGATGAAGGTAAAAAAATAATTAAAAACTCAGGTGGAGATGTAGAACTTTTAAAAAACGATTTAAATACATATATAAGCGAAAATATTAGTATGGTAATTGAAGAGGAACCAATTGAAACGGTTGGAATACAAAGAGTATTAAATGAAGCAACAAAGCGTATGCTTTCAGCTGGGAAAAAGAGTATTAAATTAGGAGATATAATTGTTGCTATATATGATGATCAAAATTCTTTTGGCTCATATTTTTTGAAAAAGCAAGGAATAAGAAGAATAGACATACTAAATTATATTACACATGGCATCTCAAAAACTGGATTTTATGAGGAAGAAATGCAAAGTTATTTTAGTATACAGGAAGATGAAGAAGAGGAAGAAGAAGAAGCAAAACCAAGCAATAAAGAAGCGTTTATAAATAAATATACTGTTGATTTAACGCAAAAAGCAAGAGAAGGTAGGTTAGACCCATTAATAGGAAGACAGGATGTTATAGATAAAACAATACAAGTATTATCTAGAAGGTTTAAAAATAATCCTATTCATGTGGGGGAACCAGGTGTAGGCAAAACAGCAATTACTGAAGGACTAGCAGCCATGATTGTTAAAAATGAAGTGCCCAAGGAGCTAAGAAATAGCAAATTATATTATTTAGATATGGGAAGTCTTCTTGCAGGCACTAAATATAGAGGTGACTTTGAAGAAAGAATAAAAAATGTGTTAAATATACTTTCGGAGCTTAAAAATGTAATAGTTTATATAGATGAGATACATAATATAATAGGTGCAGGAGCTATTTCTGGAAGCTCAATGGATGCATCTAATATTTTAAAACCATTTTTGTTAGATGGGAAAATAAAATTTATTGGTGCAACAACCTATGAGGAACACAAAAAAATATTTGAAAAGGACAGAGCACTTTCAAGAAGATTTCAAAAGATAGAAATATCAGAGCCTTCCATAGAGGAAACCTATAAGATACTTCTTGGACTTAAGAAAAACTATGAGAGCTTCCACAAAGTAATTTACAGTAAGGAGTCTCTTAAAATGGCTGCTGATTTATCAGCAAAATATATTAATGATAGGTTCCTTCCAGACAAAGCTATAGATGTTATAGATGAAGTAGGTGCTTTTGTAAAGCTTCATAAGAATAATGATGAAGAAACAGTTACAATTACTGAAGAGCATGTACAAAAAATAATAGCTTCCATGGCAAAAATTCCAGAGCAAAAGCTTTCAGTTAATGAAGTAGAAACTTTAAAAACCTTAGATAAGGAGCTAAAGAAAAAGATATACTCACAGAATCAAGCTATTGAAGCAGTAGTGAGAGCAATAAAGCGTTCAAGGGCAGGTTTTAATGATGAAGGAAAGACTGTAGCAAATCTACTTTTTGTTGGACCAACAGGAGTTGGGAAAACAGAAATAAGTAAAACCTTAGCAGAAATATTATCTATACCTTTAATTAGATTTGATATGAGTGAATATCAAGAGAAACATTCGGTAGCTAAACTTATTGGGGCACCTCCTGGATATGTAGGGTATGAAGAAGGAGGATTACTAACTGATACTATTAGAAAGACACCATATTGTGTATTACTATTAGATGAGATAGAAAAGGTTCATCCAGATATATTAAATGTACTTCTTCAAATAATGGATTATGCAACCTTATCGGATAATATGGGGAAAAAGGCTGACTTTAGAAATGTAATTGTTATAATGACCTCAAATGCGGGAGCAAAGGAGGTTGGTAAATCTGTAATAGGCTTTGGAGGCAGAAAACTTGAAAGTATAGAGATAAAGAGAGAAGTGGAAAAAGTATTTTCTCCTGAATTCAGAAATAGACTAAATGATATCATAATATTTAACAGTATGGATGAAAATATGGCTCTTTCTATTGCAAAAAAAGTCATTAATGAGTTTAGCTTGAAGCTTTCTGAAAAAAATATAAAGCTTCAGGTTTCAGAGGAAGCATACAAGTGGATTGCCAATCAAGGATTAAATTCAATATATGGTGCTAGAGAAATAATTAGAATAGTTCAGCAAAAGGTAAAGCCATATTTTATTGACCTCGTACTCTTTAATAATTGTGAGGAAGAAATTTGTGTTAATATAGATATTAAAGATGATGAAATAGTTGTGAAGGAGTAAAGTTCTTTCTCTCTCACAATTTTCTTTTTTATCACATACAAAAATAATTTATTATTTACTATTTAAAGTATGAAAATAAATATTTATAATATATAATGTATAAATGTGAGTTAATATGAAATGCAAAAATGGCAAAACATTTACATTATAGGGAGTGATTATGTTGTTTAATGGTAATAACAGTATAAATATACAAAAAGCAAATTTGTTGACGCAAGCCTTACCGTATATTCAAGAGTATTCAGGCAAGACTATAGTAGTTAAATATGGCGGTAATGCCATGATAAACGAAGAATTAAAAAATAGTGTTATTAGTGATATAGTACTTTTAAATTGTGTAGGGATTAATGTAGTTGTAGTGCATGGAGGAGGACCTGAGATAAATGAGTTTTTGGGTAAAATAGGAAAAA
>JAJXYA010000425.1 GCA_021780795.1 Bacillota bacterium
ATGTTCATACTTTTATATGTTTTAAATTTTTATATGCTTATTATTTTAATACATACACTTGTTATCTTTTCTTGGAACTTTGCACTTTCTTACAAATATTAACAATGTATTTATAAGAATAAATATAAAAAAAACAGGCATCAGTTTATTAACTAATGCCCATTTTTCTATTTATTAAAAGCTTCCTCGATTACTTTGGAAATAATTTTTTCATCTGTTAAGTAGGGCAATGTAATGTGATCTATATTAGCATTTTTCTTATTGTAATCTATGCTTGTTTCTATTGAGTGTGGGTTTCTAGCCCAAGCTCGCCTAGCCACTCCACCCATAACGTCCCAAGCCATCGAAGACTTTATAATATTATCTATTCTATCGCTACCGTCAAGTACAAGCCCAAAACCACCATTAATAGATTTACCTATACCTACCCCTCCACCATTGTGAAGAGCTATTAAACTCATGCCTCTAGCAGCATTTCCTGCAAAACATTGAACCGCCATATCTGCCATTACATTACTACCGTCTTTTATATTAGAAGTTTCTCTGAATGGAGAATCAGTTCCACTTACATCATGATGATCACGTCCTAGCATTATAGGACCAACCTCGCCTTTTCTTACCATATCGTTAAACTTAAGTGCAATATCTATTCTTCCTTGAGTATCTTGATAAAGTATTCTAGCTTCAGTTCCAACTACTAACTTATTCTTTTCTGCATCTCTTATCCAAATATAATTATCTCTGTCTTGTCCGCGTCGTGATGGGTCAATACATCCCATTGCCGCCTTATCAGTTTTTACTAAATCCTCATGATTTCCACTTAAGCATACCCATCTAAATGGTCCATAACCATAATCAAAAAGCATTGGTCCCATTATGTCTTCTACGTATGAAGGAAATATAAATCCATCCTTCTCATCTATACCATTCTTAGATATTTCTATAGCACCTGCATCGTAAACAGCTTTCATAAAGGAATTTCCATAATCAAAGAAATATGTTCCTCTATCAACTAAAATTTTAATTAATTCAAAATGTTTAACCAAAGTTTTATCAACTAGCTGTCTAAACTTTTCTCTATCTTCTTTTAATAACCTTGTTCTTTCGTCAAAGGTAACACCTTGTGGTGCATAGCCTCCATCATATGGTGCATGACAAGAGGTTTGATCTGATAATAAATCTATCTTTATATTTTTATCTGCTACATATTGAAGTAGATCTACTATATTTCCATGATAAGCAATAGATATACTTTCTTGTTTTTCTACTTTTTCTGCCACAATCTTAAATATCTCTTCAAGGTTATCTGACGCAATATTTACCCATCCTTGATCGAGACGTGTTTTAATTCTTGAATAATCGACTTCTGCTACGATTCCAACCCCATTTGCAATTTCTATAGCTTTAGGTTGAGCTCCACTCATTCCACCAAGTCCAGAAGTTATAAATGTTCTACCTCTTAAATCTCCATCATCTGGTATTCCAAGCTTCAATCTTCCTGCATTAAGTAAGGTATTAAAAGTTCCATGTACTATTCCTTGTGGTCCTATGTACATCCATCCTCCTGCTGTCATTTGACCATAGTTTGCAACTCCAAGCTGGGTTGCTACGTGCCAATCTTTTGGATTATCAAACATTCCTATCATAAGCCCATTAGTTATAATAACCCTTGGTGCTTGTGGTGATGATTTAAAAAGTCCAAGTGGATGTCCTGACTCTAATACAAGAGTTTGATCTTCAGTTAAATTTTCTAAATATTTTTTTATAAGTGTATATTGCATCCAATTTTGACATACTTGTCCCGTTTCACCATAGGTAACTAATTCATAAGGGTATAATGCTACATCTGAATCTAAATTATTATCAATCATTACTTGGAATGCTTTACCCTCTAAGCAATTGCCTTTATATTCATTTATCGGCTTTCCATAAAGTCTGCCTTCTGGTCTAAAACGGTATCCATATATTCTCCCTTTTGTAGTTAATTCCTCCATAAACTCTGGTGCTAACTTTGCATGATGTTTTTCGGGAATATATCGAAGTGCATTTTTAAGAGCAAGCTCTGCCTGCTGCTTTGAAAGAGTAAATCCTCTATCTGGTGCTCTTCTTATTCCTGGTGCAAACTCAGGCATACTTGGTAATTCATCGTCTATTTTAATAGTCATCGCCTGCTCAATATCAAAATTATTAATCATACATCCGCCCTCCTGTGTACTAACACTATCGTGTTAAATAAATATTGGAAATATTATTATTAATTTCATGAAAAAACTAATAATATTGTTATTGATTTTATTTTCTGTATATTTTATATATTCTGCGTTTTTTCTTATATCCCTTCAATTTTTCAGTATAAACAAGCATTAAATATTGTTTACACGTTAATACTTCATTATGCTACATTAATCATCTTCTTCAAAGATGCAATCATCTTCTTCGAATCTGTTAATCATCTTCTTCGAATCTGTTTATAATTTTATTCTGAAATGTAGTTAATCAGGGTAAATAAATAATGAGTATATAATTATTTATAATAATCATATACTCATTATTTAAAATTTATATTTTTTCCCCACAATATTTACAAAATTTTGCTTGCCCCTCGCTATCATCTAATTTTTCCCCACAGTATCTACAGAATGAGGGTCTCTCTCGTTTCTTGTATTCATTTAACAATTTCCCATTTTTTTCGAAGACTTTTTCTAGCTTTTCTTTAGTTATCGGCGTGCGTATAAATGCTTCTATGGTTTGCTTGTTAAAATCCTCTAATTTTATGTCGTTGCTTGAGGATAAAATACACTTGGTTTGAGGATTCATATCTTTTATCTGTTGTAATATCTTATCACCTGTTTTTTCTTTCATAATGAAATTTGCTATAACAACATTACAATTTAATTCACGTGCATCACTAATTGCATTAAATTCATCACTTATAATAACTTCATGCCCTAAATTTATAAGCATGTCCCTCATAATAAAATTTTCGAATTTACAATCATTAACCAGGAGGACTCTATACATATTTTTTTCTCCTATCCTAATATTCTTTATATAATATTAGTTACTCTTTTAATATTTATTTCAGCAAATAAACAATACTTTTATAATCTTGTCTAAATCACAAAATTAATAGTTATTATGTATAAGTCATCTTCAAAAATATTCGTCCAATCTTTGACTTGTTATTTTTTTCAGATGCCTAAGAAAAGTGTATCATTATATTTAAAACTTTACAATTTCTTTTACGTAAAAAAATAAAAAATGAATGAAAACATATTATGATATGTCTCCATCCATCTTTTAAAGTATCCTATCGTTCTCCAAGCTTTAAGTTTGGTATCGCATTCAGTGTTAGCCCCGAAACTCTACCTTTAATTAATTCAAAATAAGCTGCACTTCCAATCATAGCTGCATTATCAGTACAAAGTATCATTTCCGGAAATAGAACTTTAATATTTCTCTTTTGCCCTTCTTTTACCATGGTGTCTCTAAGACAAGAATTTGATGCCACACCACCAGCTATTGTTATTTTATCTACACCTTTAATCCTGCATGCTTCTAAAGCATTATCTACCAAAACATTAACCACTGCCTTTTGAAAAGATGCTGCAACATCTGGTACATTAATCTCTTCATTCTTCATGGCCATACTATTTAGGTAATTTAGCACTGCTGATTTAACCCCACTAAAAGAAAAATCTAAACTAGCTTCATGAAACTTAGCTCTTGGAAATTTTATAGCATCTTCATTACCTTCTTTTGCTATTTTATCTATCTTAGGTCCACCAGGATACCCTAGTCCAATAGCACGCGCCACTTTATCATAGGCTTCCCCTGCTGCATCATCTCTAGTTTGACCCATCACCTCAAAATCTCCATAATCTTTCATATGAACAATAAAAGTATGCCCACCAGAAACTACCAAACATATAAATGGTGGTTCAAGTTCCTTATATTGAATAAAATTAGCACTTATATGACCTTCTATATGATTAACTCCAATTAAAGGCTTATTAGTTGCATATGCAAGTCCCTTAGCATATTGAACTCCTACTAAAAGTGCACCTACAAGCCCAGGACCATAGGTCACTCCTATTGCATCTATATCATCTAACGTAACTTTAGCTTCATCTAATGCCTCTTGAACTACAGCACTTATTGCTTCTATATGCTTTCTAGATGCCACTTCTGGCACTACTCCACCAAATTTTTCATGTATATCAATTTGTGATGCAATTATATTTGATAGAACTTCACGGCCATTCACTACTACTGCTGCTGCTGTCTCGTCACAACTTGATTCGATTGCAAGTATTTTAATTTCCTTTTCCATTGTTTTTACCCACCTTTAATATAGTATATATAGTTTCTTATCTATATTCATAAAATCATCCTTAGAATATTCAATTCCTAGAATGTTTACATCTGCCAATAACACAAATTAATTATACTTTATTAACTTTACCATATCAAATTTTTATATGCTTTTTTTAGTGTAGTAAATTCTTTTAAACTGAGTATCACTCTTTATGTGATATAATTGTGTATATGATTATATTATGTAAAGTTTAATTAATAGTTATTATCTATTTAATATAAATCCTAGGAGGAACATATGAGTAACACCTACGCAAAAGTCATAATAAAAGGCTCACCTATTTCAAAATCTAATTTTAAACTGTTCAATATGAATGGCCGAGCTATCTTGCCTTATAATTCTGGTAAATACCATGACAGATATGCTTTATATGAAGAAGAAATTGCATTTCAATGTAGAATTCAAAACCCCAATATTGTTTTAACAGAAGCTCTTATTGCTGTTTTAAAGGTATATTATAAAAGTATAAAAAGACATCCTGATACAAACAACATAACAAAAAGTATTTTCGATGGTATAGAGAAAAGTGGTCTTATAGTAAATGATGCTCAAGTTACAAGACTTATTATTGAAGAGTTTTATGATACAGAAAATCCCAGGTTTGAACTAGAACTTTTTGGTGAAAGCACATATTCTATGAATTACTCAATAGTTGAAAAAAAAGAAAAAGAGCAACCTATAAATTACTCTCTACCTTCAAATAAAAAAAACACCTTAGGTTCTAAATCAAGTAAATCAAATTCTGTGGATGTTAATAGTCCTCCCTCAAAGCTGATATGTGAAATATGTAGAAAACCTGTGTCAAAGGATTCCTGCATTTCTGCCAACAAGGGTAAAACTACTTTATGCAAAAACTGCTTCAAGAAATTATTTTAAGGACAGTCATTCCATTTTACAAAACACGAAATGGAATAACTGTCCCTGTTTTTATATACATATTAGTAATAAATCTGGCTATGCTATTAATATAAACACTGTAAAATATGAAGGGAGATATAATTCATGAACAGAAATAAAAAAACTAAAAACAAAAAGGTTAATGAAGCTATAAGCAACATGGAAAATAGCACGAGTTTTGAAACTTTAAATGATATCAATGATAATAATAAGTGGAAAGATAAAAAAGATAGTCCTGAAGGATTAAAGTAATAAATAATTAACATTATAGTACTTAGGTGATGCTTTAACAATATAATAGAACTATAAATTTAAATGTTTATAGAGTGAATAAAAAGTTGCATTAACGAAATTTTTCTTTCGCTAATGCAACTTTTCATTCATTTTATTTTTTTTTTGCATTTTATTCATTAAAATGCTGATAATAATATGACTTATCCATATTCTGTGTTATAATAATATTGTAAATATGTTATACAAATTTTTACGATATTACAAAAATATATTTCAAATTAAAAATTTTCATATAATAGGGGGATTCATATGAGCACAAATGTTAACATCGATTGGAGTAAATTAGGTTTTACTTATACGAAAACAGACTTACGTTATGTTTCAATATGGAAAAATGGGAAATGGGATGACGGAAAACTAGTTGAAGACAGCAATCTTACTATTAGTGAAGCTTCAACAGCTCTTCATTATGGACAACAATGCTTTGAAGGCTTAAAAGCTTATCGTACAAAGGATGATAAAATCCAACTATTCAGACCTGATGAAAATGCTAAACGTTTGAACAGAAGCTGTAAACGTATTCTTATGCCTGAAATGCCTATTGAAAAATTTGTTGATGCATGCATTCAAGTTGTTAAAGCTAATGAAGCTTTTGTTCCACCATATGGAACTGGTGCGACACTTTATCTTAGACCTTACGTGATAGGTATTGGTGATAATCTTGGAGTAAAGTCAGCTCCTGAATTTTTATTTGGCGTATTCTGCTCTCCTGTAGGGCCTTATTTCAAAGGTGGAATGGCACCAGTAAACTTTATGATTGCAGAAGAATATGATAGAGCTGCACCACATGGAACTGGAGCTGTAAAAGTTGGAGGAAACTATGCTGCAAGCCTTCTTGCTCATGAAATAGCTAAAGAAAAAGGGTTTGCAGACTGCATCTACCTTGATCCTGCAACTCATTCCAAAATTGAAGAGGTTGGTGCTGCAAACTTCTTTGGAATTACAAGTAATAATGAATTTGTAACTCCAAAATCACCATCAATACTTCCTAGCATAACTAAATACTCGCTAATGCACATTGCAAAAGAATATTTAAAAATGGAAGTGCAAGAAAGAGATGTTCTAATAAATAATCTTGATGAATTTACAGAAGCAGGTGCCTGTGGAACTGCTGCTGTAATAACACCTATTGGTGGTATACAATATAACGGCAACCTTCATGTTTTCCACAGTGAGACAGAAGTAGGCCCTGCTACAAAAAAACTTTATGATACTCTTTATGGAATCCAATTTGGAGAAGTAGAATCTCCAGAAGGATGGATGGTAGAAGTAAAATAGTAATTTATATAATAAAAGGCTTACCAAATTCTTGGAAGCCTTTTATTTTTACTTATCCTCAAAAACTAATTCTTTATTATAAATATCTCTTGTTTTATATAAAGTAACGCTCAAAGAT
>JAJXYA010000361.1 GCA_021780795.1 Bacillota bacterium
TTACATCCCCCCACAGCATAATTTTTAATGTATTTTCTTTCTCATAATATTTCATATTAATTGTTGAATTGCTCATTTTAGAATCTTTGCTATTCATTACTGCTATAAGTGTATTTGATATTCTCATATACTCATCTATATTTATTTCATTAATATCTACCACAGTAGATACATTTATCTTTTGCTTTCTGCTACTTACATCTCTTTCATTAGTAGAAAATTCAAGGCCACTATCTTGGTCTTTATTTGTACTTCTATTACTCATATTAACATTATTATTTTCCATAAAAATACTTAAATCATGCCCTGAAATTCTCCATTGCTTTCCAACTTTGTTTGCTGTAAGTTTGCCTTCTGTTATAAATTTTCTTATAGTTTTGTGGTGCAAACCTAGCATCTCTGCAACTTGCTCAATTGTATAAAATTTATCCTCCATTGAAATCTACCCTTTCATGATTAATTTATAAGCTTATTATATTGCACTTTTTGCTCTAAGTCAATCCACTTTGTTTCTATTTGTTGTACTTTGTTGTACTTTATTACCTAGTTTGCTATAGAAAAATAATTACGTATCATTTAAAATCAATTCAAAAAAAACAAAGAGTGAATTCTATCCCTAAATACTAGATAAAATTCACTCTTAATCCGAGAAGTTAAATCATCATCTGCGATGCTCCAATATATTCTCTTTTTTAAACTTTTTCAGTCTTTTTTCGTAAAAGTAGTGTGAAAACAAGTCCACAACCTGCGATTATTGCAGCAGCAATATACATATTAGTGTACCCTGCATTTAATGTTGTTTGGAAGGTTGTTTCTATTTTACTACTTAAAGAAGTGATGGACATTGATATCATTGGCTTTACCTGCGTAGGCACTACACTACCTAAGGCATTTTTTAGCATATCTACAATAGTAGTAACATCGGCAGTTTGCAGTGCTTTAAAAGCCCCCGAACCTGCTGGCATTGACATTCCTTTCGGCATTGTAGATGAGAATAATCCCATAAGGTTCGGTTGAATATTTTTGGCTGCATCTACAATAAATCCAATCATTATACTTGGGGATATGGCAAGACCTATTGAGCGCATAAGTGACATAGTAGCAAGTCCAGTAGCACTTTCTTCCATAGGCACATTTTCAAGTACAAGGTAATTTAATGGTGCTCCCATAGTAAATCCTACCCCTAACCCCATTAATGCTAAACCAATAAGCACACTTACAAAGCTAAGTTGTTTTGCTGCCACAAATCCAAGAAATAAAGTACCAGCTATTGTGAATATAAATCCTATAGCCAAAACGAAACGTGCACTTTTTTTATCAATAAGCTTACCACTAACAGGAGCTGCAATACCTGAGAAAACTGCAAGCAGAGTTACAAGGTATCCACCGCTACCAGCCTTCAACTTAAGTACGTTCTCGGCAAATTGTGGAATGAATACCATCCCCATCATTCCTATACCAACTATAAAGGCAACTATTAAAATGATAAGCATTTGTCTATCTTTAAAATATTTTATATTTAATATTGGGTCTTGAGCTTTTGTTTCAACAATTACAACTATAGGTGTTAATATAGCAAAAGCTAATAAGTATGGATAAACATTAGTAGATTTTATACTATTTACAAAATGGAAGAAGTCAATATTGGTTAATGCATACATTAAACTTCCGATAACGCCTGCCAGAACTACAGCCCCGATTAAATCCATTGGTTTTTGCTCTGGAGCCTTTGAATTATCCATTTTTGAACTTAATATAAGTATAGCTATGCTTATTGGTATATTTATAAAGAAGATCCATCCCCAATTATTAGCACCTGCTAAATCTATAATGCTACTTCCTAAGGTAGGTCCAAGGATATTACCAACTCCATAAATCATGCCAACTATTCCTAATGCTGTTCCACGTTTTTCAGGTGGAAAACTGTTTCCTATTACAGCGTTGGCAATTGGCATTATGCCACCTGCACCAATGGCTTGAATTCCACGGGCAATAAGGAAAAATGTAAAATTACCATAAAAATTAGCAAGACCACAAAGCAATGAACCTAAGCCAAAGGTAGCAATACCGAAAATATAAGTCTTCTTATAACCATATCTGTCAGCCATTTTACTAACAATAGGCATTGCTATTGCGTAGACTAAAGTATATAGAGTTATCATCCATGTGCCTATACTTCTATCTACACCAAAGCTATTTTGAATAAGTTCTCTTGCAGGTGAAACGATACCAGTGTCTATTGCACCCATAAAAATCCCTAGCATAAATAAAACTAATATTAAGGTTGAACCTTTCTTTTTCATTTAAATCCCCCTTTTAATTTATAATATTAAAATCTATTTGAACATAGTTCAAAAACATTCATTAAAGAATTCATGCTTAATAGGTAATGAGCTACCTATTTAACATGAATTACTGAAGAATTTTTCTAACTATCTTTTCAAAATCATTATATTCAAAATCCTTAAATTGTGCCATCATAGAGAAATTGGATATCAAAAACTTTGATATCTTATAGGGTTCAAGAAACAAATTGATAGAATTATTATTTTGGAACTCAATAAGTATAACTTCCACCCTTTTAATAATTTTTTCTGAGAAATTGTTTTTCCTAATTAGACTATTTTCACTGTGACCGGAGGTAGTATTCTTTAACCAATCTTCTTTGAAAGTGTCAAAGAAACTGTTGAACTTTTCATAAATCTTAAATAATTTTAAAAATAAGTCTGATTCATTTTTATCAATTTCATCCACAGTATCTAAGTAACCGTACCAATAATCCTCTATAAGTTGTAATGTTAATTCGGTTTTTGTGGAAAAGCAGTTATATATAGTACCAACAGAAATTCCTGACTTTTTAGATACCGCTCGTATTGTTAAATTGTCATAGCCTTCATTCAGTACGATCTCTCTCGCGTGATTTAAAATGACTTCTCTTGGGTTATCTAAAATTTTAGGCACTGGCATCTCTCCTTTTTGAACTATGTTCATTATACCTCTAAAATAATTTGCTGTCAATATTTATCAAATAGATAAACATTGGCAAAGTGCTGAAGTACCTGCAATATTAAAAAAATTTTCAAGATACTTAATTATAGAATTGGACTTTTGCAAAAGTTATCTATATCCTAAAGATAGCTTTTATGAAAAGGGTATAGCAAACTCTTGCTATACCCTTTTCAAGCTTCTTTATACAGACCTATTAGCATTTAACTAAAATATTTATGGCTTTCCCTCTTATTTTATTACAATTTTATCATTTTTAGCATCAACAGTTATATTACTACCATCATAAATTTCACCAGCTATTATCATTCTAGCTATACTAGTTTCTAACGTATTTTCAATATATCGTTTTAAAGGTCTAGCTCCATAAACTGGATCATATCCTTCCCTAGCTAAAAGTTCTTTGGCCTCTTCAGTGATACTCATGGTAATGTTTTTATCTTTAAGTCTCTTTTTCACAGCTTCAAGGAATATATCTATTATTTTCTTTATTCCTTCATTATTTAATTGTTTAAAGAGTATTATATCATCTAGTCTATTTAAGAATTCAGGTTTAAATCTTCCCTTCATCTCTCTCATTACAGCATCTCTAATATCTTCATCAATGGAATCTCTACTAGTATTTTCTAGAAGATAGCTACTTCCTATATTAGAAGTCATGATTATTATGCTATTCTTAAAGTCTACAGTTTTTCCTTTGTTATCTGTAAGCCTTCCTTCATCTAATATCTGAAGAAATACATTAAACACATCCTCATGTGCCTTTTCTATTTCATCAAATAAAATTACTGAATAAGGTTTTCTTCTAACTGCTTCCGTTAATTGACCACCTTCCTCATAACCTACATATCCTGGTGGAGCCCCTATAAGTCTTGATACTGAATACTTTTCCATGTACTCTGACATATCTATTCTTATAATATTTTCTTCGCTGTCAAATAGGTTTCTAGCTAAGGTTTTTGCTAGTTCCGTTTTCCCCACCCCTGTAGGACCTAGGAATATAAAGGAACCTATTGGCCTTTTTTCATCCTTCATACCAGCTCTTGCTCTAATAACTGCATTGGCTACGCTCTTTACTGCTTCTGCTTGGCCTATAACTCTTTTTTGAAGTTCTTCTTCTAATCTTAATAATTTTTCACGTTGTCCCTCCACTAATTTTGTTACAGGGATTCCAGTCCATTTAGCTACTATTTCAGATACTTCACTTTCAGTTACCTCTTCTTTTAATAAGGCTCCTTCATAGTTTTCCTTTATATCTTCTTCCTTAGCCTTTATCTCTGCTTCAAGCTCTGGAATAAGACCGTATCTTAATTCTGCCACTTTGTTTAAATCATATTCTCTTTCATACTTTTCAATGTTTCCTCTAGCTTCATCGAGCTTAGCCTTTAAATTTCTTATTTCAAGAATATGTCCCTTTTCCTTTTCATACTTAGAGGTCATCTCATCATTTTTACCCTTAAGCTCTGACAGTTCTTTATTTAAGCTTTCAAGCCTTGCAGTTGAAGCCTTATCACTTTCCTTTAACAGTGCTTCTCTCTCTGTTTCTAGTTGGAACATCTTTCTTCTAACCATATCCAGTTCCGTTGGAAGCGAATCTATTTCACTTCTTATCATAGCACCAGCCTCATCTATTAAATCAATAGCCTTATCTGGCAAAAATCTTCCTTGAATATATCTATGAGAAAGCTTTGCTGCTGCCACAATAGCAGAATCATGAATTCTAATACTATGGTGTATTTCAAATCTTTCCTTTAAACCTCTTAGTATAGAAATAGTGTCCTCTACAGTAGGTTCATCTACAATAACTGGCTGGAATCTTCTCTCAAGCGCCTTATCTTTTTCGATGTACTGTCTATATTCATCAAAAGTAGTGGCACCTATACAATGAAGTTCTCCTCTTGCAAGTAGTGGTTTAATAAGGTTACCTGCGTCCATGGCTCCTTCAGCTTTTCCTGCTCCTACTATGGTATGAATTTCATCTATAAATAATATTATTTTCCCCTCAGAGCTTTGTACCTCTTTAAGTACAGCCTTTAGCCTTTCCTCAAACTCTCCTCTGTATTTCGCACCAGCAATTAAAGCACCCATATCTAAGGAGAATATTATCTTGTCCTTTAAACTCTCAGGTACATCGCCCCTTACAATCCTCTCAGCTAGTCCTTCTACTATGGCTGTTTTACCTACACCTGGTTCTCCAATTAAAACTGGATTATTTTTAGTTCTTCTTGAGAGGATTCTAACGGTTCTTCTTATTTCTTCATCTCTACCTATAACTGGATCTAATTTATGTTTTTTTGCAAGGTCTACTAAGTTTGTTCCATACTTTGCTATAGCGTCATAGGTTCCTTCAGGGTCCTGTGTATTCACCCTTTGGCTTCCTCTAACCTCTGATAACACTTGCAGGAAACGTCCCTTTTCTATATTGAATTTAGTTAGTAGATTACCTACAACACCCTTGCTGTCTAAGTCCATAATGGCTATCATAACATGCTCTACACTAATGTAATCATCTTTAAAGTTCTCAGCTATGGTATCGGCTTTAACCAAGATCTCTTCTATTCTTCTAGTGGCATAAACTCCAGAGCTTTGAGCTCCTTCCCCTAAAATCTTAGGCATTTTATCTAATTGAAGCGTAAGTTGTGCTTTTAACTCCCTTAAATTCACACCCATTTTTTCAAATATATTAGGTACTAATCCATCTTCTTGGTTTACTAAGGCTGAGAATAGATGAATTAAATCTACTTGTTGGTGATTATTTTTAACAGCAGTTAAATGAGCATCATTTAAACTTTGTTGTACCCTTACAGTCATTTTTTCAATATTCAAAGCTCATCATCTCCTATGATTATTATTCTATCCTTTAATAAAATATTATTACAATACCCCTATGAGGTCAAAGCCTATTTTATATTTTTTTTGCTAATTTCACACTATTTAACCTGATTATTTAAGTTTAGAAATCCAGTGCTTTAACTTTCTAACTCTTAATATTTCACTATTGCTTATTATCAGCACCATAGCACCCCATAATATTAGAGTATCAACAAAAATCAGTTGATTTTTGTTGATACTTTAAGGGGATAAATTAATTATTTATTGCAGTAATCATTAATTTTGAATTACTACCAGAAGGTGTTACTTCATTAATCCACATGTTATAGGAACCTGTTCCAAACATTACTCCTTGCCAATTGGCAAACATATACTTCGCAAAAGCCTTACTAATAACTTTCTTATATTCAGAATGAAAGATTTTATCGTAATTCTTGATAAAGTCATCTTTATTTTCTATTTTGATAACTTTATCGTTAATTTTAACATTAATAGGATACTTCACTTGTTCAGCCAACTGTTTCTTATTATCATTTACTACATAACTCTGAATTGTGCTAACAAAATTCTCTATAGCTTGGTCGCTCTCTGTACCTACAGCTACTGAATACCTTTTTCCATATTCAACTCCAGGGAGAATACTTTTAAGTGACAGTGTAAATGGGTAACTTATTTTATTATCTCCACTTATCCATGTCCCTTGAATTTTATCAACAGTTTTCATTGCTCCTTTAAAACTGCCTGTATTTTTACCCGTCTCATCATATTCATATAATACAATATCTTTTGCTCCTGCTTTTCCTTTCAGCTTAAGTTCTTTTCTTTGATTTTCATAAAAGTATGATCCAACCATACCTTTTTCTAATGGATAAACACTCATTTGAACTGATATATCCTTATTTATAGTACCTTGATAATCATAATATCCTTTTTCAAAGGGACTTTTAGTAGTATCTATATTATCAAGTAAACTGGAGTCTGTATTACTATTAGTTTCTTTAGGCGGCTTAGCGGTATTTGCTGCTTGGGACTGAGATTGTTCATTGTTGGTTGATGAAACATTTTTAGTTACGGTATCATTAACAGACTTCTTTT
>JAJXYA010000484.1 GCA_021780795.1 Bacillota bacterium
ATATGTGAATTTAAAGCCTGGATTACTCTCAAGGCCAGAAGCATTTAAAGATATCACTGGAACTTTTGAGAATCCAGCTTCCTTCAAGGCTTTCCTAAGGAATCCAATGTAATTTGTAGCTCTACAACCTCCACCAGTTTGAGAAATGATAACAGAAGTATTTTCTATATCATATCTACCTGATTTTAAAGCCTCAATTATTTGTCCTATTACAATTATTGTGGGATAACAAGCATCATTGTTTACATATTTTAAGCCTTCCTCCACTGCTAGAGTATCTACTGAAGGTAAAATCTCTAAATTATATCCTGATGAATTAAAGGCTTCCTGTACAAATTGAAAGTGTATTGGAGACATTTGCGGAGATAAAATCGTGTGTTTTTTTCTCATTTCTTTGGTGAAAATAACCCTGCTGTGGATCTCCTCAATCTTCTTAGGCGTAATTCCATTCTTATCCCTTTCATTAAGTGCAGCCTTTAAGGACCTAATTCTAATTCTTGCTGCTCCTAGATTATTGCCCTCATCAATTTTTAAAGTCGTATATATCTTGCCGTTATTTCCCAAAATCTCTTGAACTTGGTCCGTTGTTACTGCATCAAGTCCGCAACCAAAAGAATTTAGCTGAATAAGCTCAATATTTGGTTCTTTCGCTACAAAACTCGCTGCTGCATAAAGCCTTGAATGATACACCCACTGATCTACTATTCTTAAAGGCCTTTCAATAATACCTAAATGAGCCACAGAATCCTCAGTAAGTACAGGCATATCAAAATCCGTAATTACGCTTGGGATTCCATGATTAATCTCTGGGTCTATATGATAAGGTCTCCCTGCTAAAACTATTCCTTTCTTTCCGGTTCTTCTAATATATTCTATGACTTCCATTCCTTTATTTTGAATGTCTAATCTTACTTTTTCCGTTTCGGTCCATGCTTTTTCAGTTGCCATAGAAATTTCTCTTTTATCAATTCCAAAACCAGCTAACTCCTCAGCTAATCTCTTAACTAATTTTTTCTTATTGTCCAAAGATATAAAAGGATTTAGGAACCTAATATTTCTTTCTTTCAAAATATCCATATTATTTTTTATTACCTCAGGATATGATGTTACTATAGGACAGTTATAATGATTGTCCGCTTCTTGCTGTTCTTTTTTCTCATAAGGAATGCAAGGATAGAATATAGTGTCTATTCCCTTATTTATTAGACTCATTATATGTCCATGCGCTATTTTAGCAGGGTAACAAGCAGATTCTGAGGGTATAGTTTCTATTCCCATTTCATATACCTGTTTTGAAGATCTTTGAGACACTTCTACCCTAAAGCCTAAAGCTGTAAAGAAGGTAAACCAAAACGGGTAATTTTCATATATGTTAAGCACCCTTGGAATTCCTATTACACCTCTAAATGCTTCTTCCTTCTTTAGTGGAATATAATTGAATATTCTTTTATATTTATAATCATAGACATTAGGAATTTCTTCTTTTTTATCGCTGTTACCTAATGCTTTTTCACAACGATTTCCAGATATAAATTCCCTTTCCTTATCAAATTTATTAATCGTAAGGACACATTGATTTGCACATTGCTTACATCTACCCATTGAAGTTTCTGCATTAAAACTCTCCAATTGTTCCAAGGATAATAATGTAGAAACTTTACCATTTTCCGTTCTTTCCTTTGCAATAAGTGCAGCCCCAAAGGCACCCATAAGACCTGCAATATCTGGTCTAACTGCCTCTCTTCCTGAAACAATTTCAAAAGCCCTAAGTACTGCGTTATTATAAAAGGTTCCGCCTTGCACGATTATTTTTTTACCCATGTCCTTTGGATCCCTTATTTTAATGACCTTAAGCAATGCATTTTTTATGACGGAATAAGAAAGTCCTGCTGATATATCTCCTACTGATGCACCTTCCTTCTGTGCTTGCTTAACCCTTGAATTCATAAACACAGTACATCTTGAACCCAAGTCTACTGGACTTTTAGCACATAAGGCTGCATTTGCAAAATCTGATATTCCCATATTTAAAGAATGAGCAAAGGTTTCTATAAATGAACCACAACCAGAGGAACAAGCTTCATTTAACATTATGCTATCAATTACACCATCTTTTATTTTTAGGCACTTCATATCTTGTCCACCAATATCTAAAATAAAATCTACCCCTGGTAAAAAGAATTCTGCTGCCTTGTAATGAGCTATAGTTTCAATTTCACCAATGTCCACTTTTAAAGCCGCCATTATTAAACCTTCACCATAACCTGTTACTGCTGAATTCACAATAATAGCTTCTTTAGGTAAAATAGTGTAAATATGTTTTAGTATTTTTCTAACTAAAGTTAATGGATTACCTTCATTACTTCCATAGTAAGAGTATAAAAGTGCGCCTTCCTCATCTATAAGTGTAACCTTGGTAGTAGTAGATCCAGCATCTATTCCTAAAAAACAATTTCCTTTATAATCCGTCAGTTCTCTTCTTGCTACCTTATATTCGCTCTGTCTTTCATTAAAAACCTGTAGTTCCTCTTCATCTAAAAATAAAGGTCTAAGCCGTTGAACTTCGTGGCTAGATACGTCCTTTAACATTGGAAGTTGTCCCTTTAATTCTTCAAAGGAAATGATACTCTCATTCTTTGATGCCATAGCAGCACCTAGCGCAACAAATAACTGAGAATCCTTTGGAAAAATAATTTGATTCTCTGTTAAATTTAAGGTTTCAATGAATCTTTTTCTAAGTTCGGACAAGAAATATAATGGTCCCCCTAAAAATGCAACATTGCCCCTAATTGGTCTACCACAGGCAAGTCCACTAATAGTTTGATTAACTACCGACTGAAAAACTGATACAGCAATATCCTCTTTTGCAGCACCTTCATTTAATAAAGGTTGAATATCGGTTTTTGCAAAAACTCCGCATCTAGCTGCTATGGGATATATGGTTTTATAAGACTTTGCAAGTTCATTAAGTCCAGTTGCATCTGTTTGAAGAAGTGATGCCATCTGATCAATAAATGCACCCGTGCCACCGGCGCAGGTACCATTCATTCTTTGATCAATACCTCCATCAAAATATGTAATCTTTGCATCTTCTCCACCTAGTTCAATAGCAACATTAGTATTTGGAATAATATTTTCTATTGCATAAGTGCTAGCCACTACTTCTTGAATAAATGGAATATGGAGCCATTTAGACAAAGCTAGTCCACCTGATCCAGTTACCAATATTGTAATATTATATTCCATAAAATTATTATACGTCTCATATAAAAGGTCAGCTATTGTACTTTTTATATCAGAAAAATGCCTCTGATACTTACTATATATTATTTTTTCTTGATCATTTATCACTACTATTTTAACAGTAGTTGATCCTACATCTAATCCAACATGTAATATTTTTTTCATAATTATCTTCTCTTTCCCCGCAAGTTTGGATTTATTTGTATTTTGAAAAACCTAAAGTTTAATTATAAATGTTTATGCATTTCAATTCAACCATGAGATTTTTAAAATATATTAATATTTTAGCAAATAGCTAAATTATTCTTATATATATATCTTTATTCCTCAAAAACTTAATTTATTCTCTGTACTACACTCCCTCTATGTTATCTTTTATGCTAATTAAATATTATTCATATGCTTTATAAATCTCAACCTCATTTACATAAAATTAATAAATAATCACATAACATTATAACCCAATAAATATAATATTTTCAACCCATGTTCTTTTATTATTTAGCAACTTAGTAAGAATTCTAATATTATGAAAGAACTAACTTGCCGTTAATCATCATCTTCCAAACTGAAATCCCATTAACAATAAATTATTAAAACTCATATACTAAACTATAACTTTCAAGGAGATGATAAAGTGATTAAAGTAGAGATTAATGATATATGTATGAATTATCACTCTTTAACTTCAGAAACTCCTGCTTTAAAAGATATTTCATTTAGTGTACAAGAAGGTCATTTTTTAAGTATTGTTGGGCCTTCTGGTTGTGGAAAATCTACACTATTAAATATAATAGCAGGCTTAATTACCCCGTCATATGGAGTAGTTGTAATTAATAATAGTGATGATAGCTCAAGCTTTTCAAAGATTGGATACATGTTTCAAAAGGATCAATTATTTGACTGGTTAACCATATGGGATAATGTACTTTTAGGCCTTAAAATTAATCATTGTATTACTGAAGACAATAAAGTTAAAGTGAAAAACCTTTTAATAAGCTATAATCTCTGGGACTTTCGAAATCATTATCCTAGAGAACTATCTGGAGGAATGCGACAAAGGGTTGCCTTAATTAGGACCTTGGCTTTGAATCCTGAAGTTCTTCTCTTAGATGAACCTTTCTCAGCTCTAGACTATCAGACTAGGTTAAACATCAGTGATGAGGTTTATGAAATTATAAAAAAAGAAAAGAAGACTACAGTAATGGTAACTCATGATATTTCAGAGGCCGTTTCTATGTCAGATGAGATTATTATTCTTTCAAAGCGTCCAGCCGTACTTATTAAGGAACTAACCCTTAAATTTGAAGAAAATTTTTCTTGTCCATTAAAACGTAGAGAATCTCCAAATTTTAGAGTTTATTTCAATGAAATTTGGAAGGAGTTGAATGGTAATGCAGATTCAAAGTGATGAACACAAAAATTATATTAAAAATGTAAAAAGGGAGAAATTCTCTATTATTCTCACAAGAATCTTGATATTAGTTCTTTTCTTTAGCTTATGGGAAATAGCTGGCAGATTAAAATGGATTGATCCTTTTTTAACAAGTACACCATCAAAAATGTATAAATCCTTTATTCAGATATATTCTGAGGGTACCTTAATATCACATATCTTCATAACTTGCTTTGAAACCATAATAGGCTTTGTACTTGGCACAGTCTTAGGTGCCCTCATTGCAATCTTATTATGGTGGTCCGATTTTGTTTCAAAAGTTTTGGATCCATACTTGATAGTATTAAATGCTTTACCCAAAGTAGCTCTTGCACCCATTATTATATTTTGGGTAGGCAACGGAATAAAGGCCATAATAGTAATCGCTCTTTTAATATCTATAGTTGTAACCATAATAAGCGTACTGAGTGGATTTAAAGAAGTGGATGATGATAAAATTAAACTTTTAAAAACCTTTGGAGCTTCAAAATTCCAAATACTAATTAATTTAATTATTCCCGCATCTATCCCCACTCTTATTTCTGCACTAAAAATTAATGTTGGGCTCTCATGGGTTGGAGTAATAATGGGTGAGTTCTTAGTAGCTAAAAAAGGCCTTGGATTCTTGATAATTTTTGGTGGACAAATTTCTCAACTAGATATGGTAATGATGAGTATTGTAATACTTTCAATTTTAGCTTACTTAATGTATGAACTAGTTGCATTTCTCGAAAGAAAAGTGGTAAGCAAAAATAAATAAAATTTCATTTTGTGAATATAATTTAAAATCCTTGGACAGTATTTATATGGAATATTCTTTACAAAAAAGTAATATATTTATTTGGGAACATTAAAATAAATAACAAAGCAATAAGTTAGTCCATTTTATGTCTTTTACTCGTTATTTATTTTCATGTGCATTAGGGTAACAAATTTATAACTCTTCAGAAAACTATAAGGAGGAGAATAATGGACTACTTTCAAAAGGCTAACGACCTATACAATACTAAGGATTATAATAGAGCAATAGCTCTATATAAAAAAGCTGCAGAAATGAAAGATAATGAGGCTGGGGCCCTTTATAATACTGCGGTATGTTTTATTCACCTAAAAGAATATGAAAAGGCAATTCCTCTACTTCATACTGCTATATCTTTACGTAGGGAAAGCAAATACTTTTTCAACTTAGCTTATTGCTATACCATGTGCCTTAACAAGCCTAAAGCATTATATTACTTCAATACCGCTTGGTCACTAAATAATGAAGATGAGGATTGCGAAAAAGCCATTAATTTATTATTAAAAAGTTATAGAATAGCTCCCTAAAACTTAGGGAGCTATTGTTTTCTTTACCATTCTCCAGCTATGCTCTCTTCTTTATGGTCGATAACAAATCTTTTACTATCAAAATAGTCTCCACCAATTAAAAATGTACAATCTACATTAATCCATCTCTTTTCTTCCTCTATATAGACTTGATTCCAAGCATGACTCACCCAGTTATTTCCATTAAATCCTTGACCAGTTATTATTCTAACCTTTATATTATTAGCTTTACACATGGCCGCAAAGAGGCAAGAATAATCAAAGCATATTCCAGTTTTAGAGTAAAAAGTTGGGATAGCCCCCGATTTCACACGTAAATCGTTATTTAATACTCTATTTGCTTTTTCGTCGTCATAAACTATTTCACTACCTACCCATTTATAAATAAGATTTGCTTTTTCTAGTGTTTCATTTTTATGTTTTACCAGGTTAATTGCAAACTTATTTATTTCCTCATTAGATTGAATCCCCTGCTCTAGCGTAATACCATTATAATAAATTATTACCTTTTGCTTATTTGGTAAATTAGATTCTGAAGAACTGGCTTCTTTCACTACAATTTTAAAGGAATTATTAACAATACTAGGAAGCTTTTTTGCAAGCTTTGAATTAGTCAACGGAATAACTACTTCTTTAGATATGTAATTATATACTTGTGATTCTTCCAAGTACTTATTATACGTATCAGTTATCTTAAGAAGTGACAGAAAATTTAATATAAAAGTAATAGCAATTACATAGCATACTGCTTTAGGCACTTGAAATATTGCACCTACAATTCTTTTGAAAAAAACGCTTTTATTCTTTAACTTATATTCTATGCTATCTAATAAAGGATAAAAAGTAATACGACTAAAAACATTAACT
>JAJXYA010000451.1 GCA_021780795.1 Bacillota bacterium
TCATCATATATTCCATTTTTCTTAATTGATCCTCCTCCATAAACAAGCAAAATTCTTTTCCCATAATTTTTCAACTCATCAGAAAGATTTTTTATAGCCTCTTCACCAAAATACAATTTAGTTGGATTGCAATAATTAAAATTTCCTAACATTATTAATACCTCCTGAAATTTATTATTATTTACTTATGAATTATTCAAATTTATTAAAATTGAACTTTATACGAACATCATATACCCTACACTTAACTCTAAGTCAATAGATTTTTATTTTTTTCTGCAGCTGGCTTATCTAATATAACATTATTTCGTTTTTAGATAGTAAATCAAAGAACTTTATTATTATAAAAATCATTAAACTTTTCAAATAATTGAAATGCATCTTGTTCGAAAAGCTTTTCATTTATATTTTATCATCTACTTAAAAATTTTTTAATGACTTAATTAAACATTTTGTATAACCAAAAAAGGTCATTCAATAAAAACTTAATAATTAGATCATAAAGCATTCTAAATTATGATAAAAAAGTAGCAAGTTATTTTAGGTAAAAAAAATAAATCCCAAATCAATAATAATAAGGGATTTATTTTTTAATTAATACGCTTAGCTAACAGTTAATAAAATAATAAAAATAGAAAGCACAACTGTACTGACAATTCCATAATCTAAGTCTATCTTATTAACTTGAATTTTTCCAAAACAGCATTTAAATTTTCTGCCTGCGCTTTTAATTGCTCACTGGCAGCTGCTGTTTCTTCTGAAGTTGCAGAATTATGCTGAATTACTTCGTGAATTTTGGAAATTTCACTATTCATAGCATCAATAGAAATTGCCTGATCTTTAGATGCATTTGAAATAATTTCTATAGCTAATGTAGAGTCATCAACTTTTTTAACTACTTCTTGAAGGTTGTCTACTGCAGTGTATGTTAATGCTTTTACTGTTTCAACTGCTTTAAGCGAATCATCTATTAATATATTAGTTTTCTTTGCAGCATCCGAACTTTGAAAGGATAATTTTCTAACCTCTTCAGCGACTACAGCAAAACCTTTACCCGCTTCTCCAGCTCTAGCTGCTTCAATTGCTGAATTTAATGCCAATAAATCTGTTTGCTTTGTAATACTATCAATATCAGCTATAATCTTACTAATATTTTCTGATACCTTAGTAATGTTATCCATAGAGCTTAATAAAGCTATCATTTTTTCATTGCTTTTTTCAATAGTATTTTTAAATTCTAATGATGAGTTGCTTGCAGCTTCTGCATTATCCGCATTTATGTGTACTTGTTCGTTTACAATATTTATTGATTCAAAAAGTTCATCCACATAACCTGTTTGATCCATTGCCCCTTCCGACAATGTTTGTGCTGCTATTGATAGCTGTTCTGCACCTGAATTGACTAAAAGAGCAGAATCTGTAATTTCCATAAAGGAAAAATTTAATGAAGATATTATATTATCTAAAGAGTTTTTTATTTCAATAAAATCACCTTTATAGTTATCCGATGTTTTAACCTGGAGATTACCAGCTTCAATACTACCAAGAACTTTTGATAAATCTTTAATGTAGTCCTTAAGCGAATTTATCATGTTCCTAAAAGTAACTAACAAATATCCAAACTCATCATTAGTCTCAACATCTATAGTTACATTTAAATCTCCTTCTGAAATCTTTTCTGTAATTATTGCAACTTTATTAATCGATTGTGAAATATTACTTATAATATATCTAGCAAAAATTATTGCTGTTAAAACTTCTAATATTAGTGTAATAATAATTATTATTATAGAAATTACCCTAAATAGAGCTAGTCCACTTTTTATATTATTTCCTATACTAATTTTTAGCTTCATCATATCATTAATACTGCTAACTATTTGCTGTGCAAATACATTTCCTTTAATTCTAAATGAATATAATGCATCGTCCTTACTGCCATTTCTCGAAAGATCAGTAACTTCCTTTAGTGCTGCTACATATTGATTTGATATAGAATAAATTTTATTATAATCACTAATTTCATCACTAGTTATAGCTTCTTTCTTTAAAACTAGTAAATTGCTATTTAAATATCTTAAATCTTTTTGAAGCATTGCATTAGCTATAGCAACATCATTTGGATCTTGATCCGTTAATATATCTCGTACTACAGAATTCATATCCTCGATATTCATTCCAAACTTTCCGATATCACCTTGAGAAAATCCATAATTAGTTAATGCTGCATCATAATCTGAATTTGTTATTTGTAAAAAAACAACACCAAGCAAGCTAACTATATTTGCTGCTACTAGAATAATTATAATCAAAATTCTTAATTTTTTCTTTATTGTCATATTTTTTAAAAAATTCATTACTTCAATCTTTTTCATTATAAACAACCTTCTTTGCCCCAGAATAACTACATAATTAATTCAAAGTCATACTCAAAACCTTTTTGTGCATAAAACTCGATTTCATCTGAATTTTTGATATATACTTGAAAACTACACAAAGCCTCTGCTATTTTCCTGTATTTTATTTTACATATTCCATCTGAAGATGCTCTTACTTTTATATTTTTTACACTACTTTCTTGCCAATATATATCTACTTCAAAACCACCTCTAGCTTTTAGTCCTTTTATATATCCTTTCTTCCATTCTATAGGTAAGGCTGGAAGAAGCTTTATTGAATTATCATTGCTTTGCAGTAACATTTCAGCTATAGCTGCAGTTCCTCCAAAATTACCATCTATCTGAAATGGAGGGCAAACATTAAACATATTGATAAAGGTTAGTTTATTAATAAGAATCTTTAAATATTCATATGCTTTTTTTGAATCTTTAAGTCTAGCGAAAAGAGAGATTACCCAAGCGCAGCTCCAGCCAGTATGTCCTCCGCCATTTTCTAATCTTCTTTCTAAGGATACTCTTGCCGCAGATTCAAATTTATATTTCAACTCGTTACTTGGATACAAACCAAACAAATGAGAAAGATGCCTGTGACCAGTTTCAAATTCATCAAAATCTTTAAACCATTCTTGGAGATTTCCATATTTTCCTATCTTATATGGATAAAGTTTATTTATTATATTAGATAATTCATCTGCAAAATCAAAATCTTTTTTCAACACATTTATTGCCTTAATGCAATTACCAAAAAGATTTCTGCATAAAGTCATATCCATTGTTGATGCTATGCTTACAGAGCACTTTTCTCTATATTTAGTTATAAAATTATTTTCAGGAGATGTTGATGGACATGTCACTAGGTATCCTTCCTCTGTTTCAATAAGAAAATCTATTAAAAATTGTGCTGCACCTTTCATTATTGGATACATTTCCTTTAAAAATTGTTTATCTATTGTAAACTCATAATGCTCCCATATATGGCTACAAAGCCACGCTCCAGCCATTGGCCAATAGCCCCATTCAGCACTTTTAGCTACAGGAGTTGTAAGTCTCCATAAATCTACATTATGATTTGCAGTCCATCCTTTGCAACCATAGTGATATTTTGCAGTATCACTTCCAGTATGTGAAATCTCTTTTATCATTCTAAAAAGCGGTTCATGGCATTCTGATAAATTACATACTTCTGCTGGCCAATAATTCATTTCTACATTAATATTAGTTGTATAGTTGCTACTCCAGGCTGGTCTTAAATCTTCATTCCATATACCTTGCAAATTAGCTGGCTGAGTTCCCGGTCTTGAGCTTGAAATTAAAAGATATCTTCCATATTGAAAATAAAGAGTGAATAAGTCTAAATCATTATTACCTTCTTTAAATCTGTTTATTCTTTCGTCTGTTGGTTTGTATTGCGCTTCATCAGTGCTTTCCAATTGAAAATCCACTCTGTTAAATAATTCAGAATAATCTTTAATATGATCTAAGTATATTTTTTCATAAGTTTTATTTATTAATTTATTTATACTATTAGTACATAATACATTTACATCTTTCCCCTGTAATCCAGGTTCATTTTCATAACCATTATAACTAGTGTGTGCTACTATCTTGACAACGACTTCATCTGCCGCTTCAACTTTAAGCTTTCCATGTTCTATACTTAATTTTCCGTTTAAAACCTCAGGATATAATAATATCTTAAAGTTCATGCCTTCTTTGCCTTCTTCATCATATATAATTGGATTTTCATCATTTTCATATGATGGCACAGCATGTATTGGCGCCTTTCCATTTAACACCAAGGCACAAACATTATTAACAATTTCAAAATTTATTTTATATTTTAATAAACTATCAAAATTTGCACTAAAATTTATCATGCCTGATTTACTTGCTTTAAGTCTTATTATTAAGCTGTCATCTGGTTTCGATATTATTACTGTTCTTATAAATTCAACATCTTCTACATTATATTTAACCGTAACTGCAGCTTTTTCCAAATCTAATTCCCTAACATATTTTTCGTATTTTATATTTTCACCAAAATCCAAATACAAATTTCCCATAGGTGCATATGATTCACTAAAAGGGCCAAGCAATTTTTTATTTATAAGTTTTTCACCTTTTTTGTACTCACCTTTTAATATAAGCTTTCTAGCTTCCTGAAAATCAAGTAAAATAGATTGATCTTCTTCATTTTTTGTAGGTTTGCCAGTCCATAGTGTATCTTCATTTAACTGAATTCTTTCTTTGGAAATTTGTCCAAAAACCATACTACCAAGTCTTCCATTTCCTAACGGCAATGCTTCAACCCACTCTGTAGCTGGCTTTGTGTACCATAATTTGTTCTTCATGTAAATTTCCTTTCTGAAAACCAACTTACTCAGAAGAAAACATACATTGATTTATCTTCTGAGTAAGCCTCATAATTACTTTATATTAATTAATATTCATATATAATATCAGCTGTAGTGGATAATTTTATGTCATCTGATGCACTTGCTATTAAAATTTCATATTTGCCCTTTTGAACTTTCCATTTCTTATTTGAAACATCATAATATGCAAATGATTTTTTGTTTAATTCCATTTCTAACTCCTTTGTTTCTCCTGCTTTTAAAAACACCTTTTTAAAGCCTTTTAATTCTATTTTTGATTTTTCTATAGATGAATTAGTACTGCTAACATATAACTGTGCTACTTCAGCCCCATCCATTTTACCTACATTTGTTATTTTAAATTTAACTGTAATGTTAATAGCATCTTCACTTTGCACTGATGAAACCTTAACATCCTCAAATTTAAATTCAGTATAAGAAAGACCATGTCCAAAACTGAATAATGGCTTAACATCATAAGTAGAAAAATATCTGTAGCCTATAAAAATACCTTCTCCATATTTTACATTTACCCCTCCAGGAAATTCTCCCAATTTATGAGCAGGACTATCTTCCAGCTTTAATGGGAAAGTAACTGGAAGTTTTCCTGATGGATTTATATCCCCAAAAATAACTTCAGCAAGTGCTCTTCCACCTTCCATTCCATTGTACCAGGTTTGAATAATGCTACCTGCATCACTTACCCATTCACTCATATCATATGGAGCTCCTGTTAACATTACTACTACAGTATTTTTATTAACTTTTAAAAGGTTTTTAACTAATTCATCTTGTCCATATGGAAGCTTCATGTCTGATTTATCATAGCCTTCACTATCTATTCTTCTTTTAATTTCCTCATCTTTATTTACTGATAATGCATTATTTTCAAGCTGAAGATCTTCTGCAGTATGCTTTAACCCTCCTACAAAAATTACGGCATCTGCTTCTTTTGCCACTTCTAGTGCTTCCTTTAATAATTTTTCGCTTTCAAGTGGATTACTGCTGTATCCTTTTGCATAATTTACTTGAGTATTACCTCCTAATCTCATTTTTATTCCAAGAAGGGGCGTTATTTCATAAAGTGCTTTAATCTCTGCGCTTCCACCTCCATTTGAATGAGCAAGGTTAGCATTTTCACCTATTACTGCTAAAGTTTTTATTTCTTTATCCTTTAATGGAAGAAGCTTTTCTTCATTTTTTAATAACACAATTGCTTCTCTTGCAATATCTAAGGTCGCTTCTCTATTCAAAGCTGAGTTATATTCACCTCTGCTTCTATTTTCTGAAAAGACATTTATTTTGTACATTAACTTTAAAATACGCCTTATTTTATCATCTATTACCTCTTCTTTTAATTTTCCTTCCTCAACTGCCCTTATTAATGGATTTGCAAAGAAGTAATCATCAAAATTATAAGTAACGTTCATTTCAATATCCATACCAGCATCTGCAGCCAATACAGTGTCATGTATAGCTCCCCAATCGGAAATTATTACACCATCAAAGCCCCATTCACCTTCTAAAATTTCTTTTAAAAGATATTTGCTATGGGAACAATGATAACCAAAAACTTTGTTATATGCAGTCATTATTGAATAAGCATTACCTTCTTTAACCGCAGCTTCAAAGGCTGGAAGGTAAATTTCTCTTAAGGTTCTTTCGTCTATTTCTACATTTACATTTAATCTTTCTGTTTCTTGATTATTAACTGCAAAGTGTTTTACACAAACAGATACATCATTTTTTTCTTGAACCCCTTTTATAAAAGGAACTGCAAGTTCACTTATCAAATACGGATCTTCAGACATATATTCAAAATTTCTTCCGCACAATGGGCTTCTAACAATATTTATTCCTGGTCCTAATATTATATCTTTTCCTCTTCCTCTTGCTTCTTTTCCTAAGGTATCTCCGGCTTTATAAGCTAAAGACCTATTAAAGGTTGCTGCTAGTGCCATATTGCATGGAAGATAAGTAACATAATCATCGGAATTACCTATTGGCATCCAGCTATTATCTGGAAATTCATGTCTTACACCCATTGGCCCATCTGACATTTTAATCGGAGGAATATT